>JANXQG010000308.1 GCA_025356915.1 Planctomycetota bacterium
GAGGGGGGACTTGCATAAAAACGGCGGAACCACTCGGATGTCCGGCGGATGGCTTCGGCCACGCTCCAGCGCGGTCGCCAACAAAGCTGATGCAGGGCTTTATCGATGCACAAACGCAGCACGCCCGCCTCATGGAGTTGATTCGGATCGCTTACGTCCTGCCATGCGCCGCTGCCCCAGGCTTGAACAAACAATTCTACAAGCTGACCGACGGGAATTTCCTCGCCGGGCATGGGACCGAAATTCCAGGCGTCGCACCAAGCGGGATCGTCGGACTCAAGCATCCTTGCGGCGAGCGAAAGGTAGCCGCCTAAAGGCTCTAAAACGTGCTGCCAAGGCCGAATGGCCCTCGGGCTGCGGACCGGCACGGGCTGGCCGGTCTGGAGGTGGCGGACCACATCGGTGATGATGCGGTCCTTGGCCCAGTCGCCGCCGCCGATGACGTTGCCGGCCCGCGCGGTCGCCAATTTCACGCCATGCTGCTGGAGACGCTGGGGCGGAAAGAACGAACGGCGATAGGACGCGGTAACGATTTCCGCAGCCCCCTTGCTGGCACTGTAGGGATCGTGGCCGCCCAAGGCATCGCACTCGCGATAGCCCCAGGTTTGCTCCCGGTTCTCATAGCATTTGTCGCTGGTAACCACCACGACCGCGCAAGGCTGACCCAAGACCCGGATGGCTTCCAACAGATTTACCGTCCCCATCACGTTGACATCGAATGTCTCGCGGGGATTGGCATAGCTTTCACGAACGATGGGCTGGGCGGCAAGGTGAAAAACGACGTCAGGAGCAGCCGTTTTCAGAGCGGCGTGCAGGCTTGCGGCATCGCGAAGATCGGCCTCATGGTGCGAGGCAAGCAAGTCGCGAACGCCGGAAGCCTCGAAATTACTAGGGGACGTGGGCGGAGCGAGCGCATAACCCGTGACCCTGGCCCCCAGGGCATGAAGCCAGATCGAGAGCCAGGAGCCTTTGAAGCCGGTGTGGCCGGTAACGAAGACGGAACGGCCGGCAAGGGCTTGGCTGAGAATAACTTTGTGATTTGGTCGCATCTTCCCTCACCCCCTGCCCCTCTCCCGCGTACGGGCGAGGGGAGAAATTCTTCATTGCCAAACCTTCCACGGGGCTTGATTGGAACTCCATAGCTTATTCAATGCCTCGTATTCGCGGTACGTGTCCATGGCGAAAAAGAAACCGTCGTGGCGGTAGGCGACGAGTTGCCCGTCGGCTGCGGCCCGTGAGAGCGGCTCCTGCTCCATGATGCAGTCGTCTCCAGACTTCAGATAGTCGAAGAAGCGGCGGTGAAAAATGAAGTAGCCGGCGTTGATCCACCCCTCAACTTGCGGCTTCTCCGCAAAACACTTCACCAAGTCCCGTTCATCCAGATCCAACAATCCAAATCGCGAGACGGGTCGCACGGCGGTCACGGTGGCCATCTTGCCATGCGCCCGATGGAACGCCAGCAGTGCGTTAATATCGATGTTCGCCAGGCCATCGCCGTAGGTGACCATGAATAGATCGTCATCCACAAATGACTCGATCCGTTTGACCCGTCCGCCGGTCATCGTATCGGCCCCGGTATTCACCAGCGTGACGCAAAAGTCTTGTTCATCGTGAGCGCCATGATACTCGATCTTCTGTCGGCCGTTGCCTAAAGAGATCGTAAAATCATTGCTCATCGCCTCGTAGTTGAGGAAATATTCGCGGATCACATTGCCGCGGTAACCGAGGCAGATCACGAACTCCCGGAAACCATAATGGGCATACGATTTCATGATGTGCCAGAGGATCGGCCGCCCGCCAACTTCGACCATCGGCTTGGGCCGGAACTCGGTTTCCTCGCGTAAACGAGTGCCTAACCCACCACAGAGTATGACAACCTTGGTCATCTGGAGCCTTTCAGGATTACGAAACGGCAAAGGAATGAATTCCGTTCTACGAAACGGCCTTTTACGACGAACTTTCAAGTATAGCATATCCAAAAAAGCTCTTCCGGTTATAGGTGCGGAATTCGCCACTGCCAATCTTCCTGTCTTGCGAAGACTGCCTAGCCTTCCTTCTTGCCGTAAGAAACTCTGAATTTGCAGGCGTTTTTTCTAGCAATTCGCCTTGCTTGATGGCGACGCTTTCGGTATTTTTCGCCGTCCGTATATTTGTCTCATCTACGAATGTCTGCGCGTCTTTTCTGAAAAACCACTAACATGACCGAATGAACCACCGACGTTGTCTTCGGATTTCAGGTCCGCGGCGCGGGGTATTCGGGAAAGGGCCTTCATGGCTAGACAGCCAATCACAGCAGGCAGATGCCATCGCGTAGCACTATGCGCACTGGTTGCGCTGATCGGGCTAGGATGGTCTGTCAGCTTCGGGCAGATGCCACCGGAAGGTCCGATGCCGGGGCCAGTGAGGCCGCCGATGCCCGCTGCCAGCCCCGCCATGCCGATACCCAGTTCGACTCCGCCAGTTGGCACGTTGCCTACCATGCCGCCCGAAGAGAAGGTGGTCGAAGTTCGTGTGGAAGGCAATCGAACGATCGGCCTGGAAAAGATTCTGCACAAAATTCGCACGCGTGCCGGCCGGCCCTATATTGAGGAGCAAGTCCAACAGGACGTTCGTGAGCTCAGCCGGATGGGGGTCTTTGCGGGTGTCCGAACACTCAACCAGCGGGTGCCGGGAGGGGTCGTCGTCATCTTCCAGGTGGCGGAGCGGCCGCTGCTCCAGGAGGTCATTATCGTTGGCAACGATACCTTCCTGACCTCGATTCTGAAAAAAGAGGCCGACCTCAAGGTGGGCAATGCAGCCGATCCCTTTGCCGTGGAAAACGGCCGTCACAAAATTGAAGATTATTATCAGCGCAAGGGCTATAGCAAGGTCCGGGTCACCGTCCTGGAGGGGAATAAGGCGGGTGATCTGAGGGCCGTGTTCGTGGTCAACGAAGGGCCACGCCAAAGAATCTATTGGGTAAATTTCGTCGGCAACCAGTTCGTCAGCAGCGCCAGGTTGAAAACGATCATCCAGACCCATCCGCCCTATTTCTATCTATTTGCCGGCGAGGTCGACCGCAAGCAAATCGACGAGGACGTGGCCAAGTTGACCGCCTATTACCGTGGCTTCGGTTACTTTCATGCCCGCGTCGGACGTGAACTGGAGTTCAATGAAAAGCAGAACTGGCTGACGATCACCTTCGTGATCGACGAGGGACCTCGCTACTCCGTTTGCAATATCTCGTTCCTGGGCAATAAGAAAATCGAAAACAGCCGTCTGGCCGAAAAGCTGAAGCTGCTCAGCGGCCAATACTTTGACCAGAACCAGCAAAACATCGATTTGCAGAAACTCCGCGACGAGTACGGAGGCGATGGCTATGTGTTCGCCAAGGTTGAAGCCGATAACCGCTTTCAGGAAGAGCCTGGCAAACTAAACATTGTCTACAACGTCGAGGAAGGCTCCCGCTATCGGGTCGGCCGCATCAATATCGAGATCAAAGGTGAGAATCCGCACACGCAAATCATGACGGTACTCAACCGTCTTTCGTTCAAGCCGGGCGATATCGTCGATACCCGCGAGTTCATGGCGAGCGAACGGCGACTGAAGTCCGCGCAACTCTACAAGGTCGAGCCGCAGAAGAACATCGAACCGAAGATCGTTTACTCGCCGCCGGAATCGGAAGAAAAGGACACGGCGATCGCCGGCCGGCGGCGAACGAGCTACTACCGCGTTGGCGGTGAAGCCGCTTTGCCGCCTTTACCACCGGGCGAAGGTTATCTCGATATTGACGTCAATGCGGAATGCCAAGCACGAGAAGTGGCCCCGCCACGGCAGAATACTCCTTACGCACCAGTTGCCTATCCGCAGCCGACGTTCCAAGGCCAGACCTTCCAGCAGTCGGCCTACACGAATCAGGTTTCCTCGGGATCGGCTTATCCACCTCCGCAAGCCCCTCAGACCTTCGTTCGCTCTACCATGGCTCCGCAAGTGCCGGTGTATCCGAATGGGGTTCTACAATCACCCGCCAGCCGACCGATAATGCGCCCGGCGGTAGTTCAAACGCGTTATGAATCCGGAGACGCCTGGACACAACCGCAACCGCAGGGACAGAGTTGGCCACCAGCCGCCTACGGCAGCAACAATGGATCCTCTGGCGAGCAGCCACCGCAGAGCAATTCTGTCCAGCAACAACCCCCGGCCACGGCGCCGATGTACTACAACCCGCCGGCCGCCACCCCCTACGGTGCCATGGCTGCTGCGCCGCCCTCGGCCTATCCTTCCGGTCCGGCGTATGAGGCCGCACCAAATTATGGTGCTCCTGCCGGCACCAGTCCCGCGTATGCTTACCCCTCCTCCCCGGCGACTCCCAACGGAAGTGCCACGGGAGGTCCAGGTAGCGGTCAGAGCCTCTACACGCCTGTTGGCCCGGCGGCAAGCCGCCCCGTGGCCCAGGTCGCCGCAGCCGGCGACATGTACAGCAATCCCGAGCCTTGGATGATTCCCACACCTACCGGCGATCCTCTTCGCGATCTGCCGGTCCAGATCTCGCCCGAAGAAACACAAACGGGCCGGCTGATGTTCGGTGTCGGCGTGAACTCCGATGCTGGCGTGGTGGGCAACGTCACGCTCGACGAACAGAACTTCGACTGGAAGAGAGTGCCCATGAGTTGGGAAGACATCCTGGAGGGCCGCGCCTTCCGCGGCGCGGGACAGCGGTTCCGCTTGGAACTGGTGCCCGGCACCCAGGTCCAACGCTACATGGTCAGCTTCCAGGAGCCTTACATGGGGTTCTTGGAGAATAAACCGATAAGCTTCGGCCTAAGCGGTTTTTTCTATCAGCGGCTTTATTCCGAATGGACGGAAAGCCGCGCGGGGGGAAGCGTCAGCCTCGGATACCAGTTCACCCATGACTTGACGGGCAGTGTCCGCTTCCAAGGACAAGACGTTGACATCAAGAATCCGGCCTATCCCGAACAGCCCGATCTGAAGGCCGTACTGGGGCACAACCAACTTTACACGTTCTCGGCCTCGTTGTCCCACGACACACGCGATAATCCTTTCCTGGCTTCGGAAGGACACTTGCTCTCGGGCACGTTCGAGGAGACCTTGGGTACGTTTCAATATCCTCGGGTGTCGATCGAATGGAGCCAATACTTCCGTATTTTTGAACGTGCCGACCGTTCGGGCAAGCACGTGCTGAGCCTCTCAGCCCGCGCCGCCTACTCGGGCGATCAAACGCCGATCTTCGAGCGGTTTTATGCGGGTGGTTTCTCGTCGATCCGCGGCTTTGCCTTCCGCGGAGTGACGCCGCGGGATCCAAGCTACAACATGATGGGCGTGGGCGGCGATTTCCAGTTACTGACCACGGCGCAGTATATGTTCCCGATTACGGCCGACGACATGCTCAAAGGCGTGGTGTTCGTCGATGCCGGCACGGTGGAACCGACGCTCAGCCAATGGGTTGACAGGGTCCGCGTGGCGCCTGGCTTCGGCTTAAGAATCTCGATCCCAATGATGGGACCAGCCCCGATTGCCTTGGACTTTGCCTTCCCGGTCAGCCAGCAGAATGGCGACCAAACGCAGATATTTAGCTTCTTTGTAGGCTTCAATAAATAATTATAACGGATGCTTGCATTTCCGCGCGATTTCAGCTTAGAATGAAGTTAAGTACCTTTCCAGCATGAACTCCGCGTTTTTGTGGTGCGGCCGTCCCGGCTGCTTGCTCAGGCGAGATGCCCGCGCCACAAGTTGTTTCTGGACAAGTACTAATGCTTATGATGGACCATTCGATCGGGGGGGTGTCATGCCCGAGTCTTGGTTGTGGATTGCTTGCGCGATGGTCGCTGTGGTTGTTTTGCTTATGTGGTATCCTTATCGGGCAACCGCACGAGAAGCTCGTTTGACGCTAGCCCGCAAAGAGTTCCACAAGCAACGCGAATGGCTTGAGGTGAAGTTCATTTCTTTAGCACCGTCCCAGGGCAAGCCGGACGCTCGTCGCTGGTCAAACTGCGAATTTGACGACGACGTTTCTTACTTGCGGCATCGTACCACAGGCGAGCTTTCTGCGTTTGTAGCCGTGACGGTGGCACTGGAGGGCATCGGTCTTACGACTACCTCGGCGACCAATTTAATGAGCAATCTACAGGCCGGCACTGCGGTTTTTCGTTTTGAGAAGGACCGCTGGGTGACCGACGGCCGTGTGATTCTCAACCTCAGCCCCGACGAAGCGATCCGCTTCTATCAGAACGACCTGGAAATGGTCGGGCAGGAGATGGCGTGTGGGGGCAATCCGTAAACTCCGCTCGAAGTTGCTTTTCTAGGTCAGTCGGTAGCTGAAATGAAATCGCCATGTTGGTTATTTGAAAATGGCTCGAAAACCAGCTTGCTCGAAATGATGGTCTGCCGTCAATGCCTCTGACAGTCTATGCTCTGCCATTACTCTGAACGAAATGCAATCCGTGAGGGACCAGCCTTTGTCCGGGCGGTTAGCAAACAGATCGAAGCCAGTCTGGTACACTGTCGGGTGATACCCAACAACATTAAATAGGGGGTCCGCACGAACGGCTTTCAGAAATGCCACGACTGTCGAACGGGCCTCCGGTGCCGACAGCGCGTCGGCCAGTTCGATGAGCACCCATTCGGTTGTCAGTAATCGCCGGTGAAACTGTGGAGGTATGCGGCTACAGCAGCGTGGGCACCATCGCGAGGATTCAGCCAGGCGATCAAAGCGAACGTATCAACGAAGACAGTCATCGCTTTGACGTCCCCAGGCGATAGTGGTCGTGTTGCTCGGCCAAGTCCGCCGGTAAACCGGGTACTACTCCCTTAAATTGCGCAAACCGTTCGCCAAAGGGTTTCGGCTCTTCCGCCGGAGTCGGGCTTATCCGCACTCGCATACCCTCAGGCAACGCAATCGCGTCGTCCGGCACGATGACGCCGTTATGAACTACACCTTCCAGTTCCATGCCATACCTCTTTCAACGTCAGGCTCTTTGGCTCAGCTTCGCCGAGGAAAAGATTATGCGAATTACTCGTGGTTCGTAAAAAAGTTCCCGAAAACTGTTTCTCGCTCGACTACATCAAGGTATTCGCGGATCGCATCGACAATGTTGGCTAGCGCCTCGACTTCAGTATCCCCTTGCGAGTGACAACCTAGCAGCCCAGGAACCGAGACGGCAAATCCTCCGTCTGATTCTTCGATTAGCACCGTATACTTCATACTTCATTGCGGTCTCCATTCCTCAAATTCTACCATAATTGCCGGCGCAACTCTACGCATGGACCTCATCCCTTGAGACCGCGCCAGAGATGATAGCCCGCCGCCAGAACGAGAAATACTGCCAGACTTAACCCGAAGACATTTCCGAACGCATCGACCGGAACAAGCATTGGAATCGAAAGCATTGCCAGCGCGACGAGGAACAATCCGCCGGCCAAGATAAACCGCATCCGGCGCACCGGCTGCTCGAAAACGTCGGCGCGGGTTTCCTGCGGTTGCGCTTGGGCAGGAATCTGATCGAGCAGGAAGTAAAAGCCTGGATAGAAGTTCTCCACGTTCGACTTGATTTTGGCACGAAAACCGTCCCGGCTTCGTAGAACCAATTCGCCGCTCAGAAAGCCTTCCGCAAGCTTTGCTTCGACCAGGTCGCGATACGGAATCTCTTGGCCGGAAGCTGTCAGTGTGATCGAATCCTTGCCAAACTGCGCGTGCGCGCCCCAGCATGCCGTCCCGCTTCGCTCGATATCGGCTTTCATACGCTGAATTATCGGTGTCGATGCGGTCTGAATCAAATAGTCGATATTCGGGGATTGCGATTCCCGTTCTCTCCAGTGGATTTTGATGGTTCCTTTGATTAAGCGTTCTTCGCCAGCTTCCTCAATACCGTCTGCAAAATTCCGCCGTTGCGATAATAATCCATTTCGACGAGCGTATCGATGCGAACCTTGGTCTGGAACTGCTTCACTGTGCCGTCTGTCGCCGTGGCACGGACAGCGATCTGCGAGAGCGGTAGGATTTGATCGTTGAGATCGGGAATCTCGAAAACCTCTTCGCCGGTCAGGCCGAGCGATTCCCAGGTTTTGCCCTTGGGAAACTCCAGCGGCAGGATGCCCATGCCGACGAGATTGCTGCGGTGTATCCGCTCAAAACTGACAGCCAGCACGGCGCGGACGCCCAACAGATAAGTGCCTTTGGCGGCCCAGTCGCGGCTGCTGCCGGTACCATACTCGGCCCCGGCCAGTACAACCAGCGGTACGCCCTCGGCCTTGTATTTCATCGCCGCGTCGTAGATTGGCAGCACCTGGCCGTCGGGAAGGTGACGAGTCACACCGCCCTCCGTGCCAGGGGCGAGCAAGTTGCGGATGCGAATGTTGGCCAGCGTGCCACGGGTCATTACGCGATCGTTGCCTCGCCGCGCGCCGTAGCTGTTGAAATCGACCGGCCTGATGCCGCACTCCTGAAGATATTTTCCGGCGGGGCTGGTCGCCGCGATCGAGCCGGCAGGCGAGATATGGTCCGTCGTGACCGAATCGCCCAACGCCGCCAGCACACGAGCACCGCGCAGCGGTTGAATGGGACTCGGTTCGACGGCCAGGTCAATCAAGAACGGTGGTTCTTGGACGTACGTACTCCGGGCATCCCAGGGAAACAATTCGCTCGGCGTGACCGGCAGGGCGTTCCAAGTAGGGTTAGCCTCGAAGACATTCTTGTAGCGTGTGCGGAACATCTCGGGGCCGATGGCGCCGGCCACCACCCGCCCCACTTCTTCCTGCGACGGCCAGATCTCCTTCAAGTAAACCGGCTTGCCATCGCTGCCGATGCCGAGCGGCTCGGTGGCCAGATCAATATCGACCGTGCCTGCCAATGCGTAGGCCACGACCAGCGGCGGACTGGCGAGATAATTGGCCTTCACGTGCGGATTGATGCGTCCCTCAAAGTTGCGATTGCCGCTGAGTACGGCTGCGGCGACGAGGTTGCCCTTGGTGACCGCCTCCGCCACCGGCTCCGGCAGCGGGCCGCTGTTCCCAATACAAGTGGTGCAACCATAGCCGACCAGCGTGAATCCGAGCTTGTCGAGGGACGTGTCGAGGCCGGTCTTCTTGTAGTAGTCGGTCACGACGCGGCTGCCCGGGGCCAGACTAGTTTTCACATAAGGCTTGACGGTTAGCCCTCGCTCGACGGCCTTCTTCGCGACTAGACCGGCGGCGATCATGACGTCCGGGTTACTCGTGTTCGTGCAACTGGTGATGGCGGCGATGACTACTGCCCCATGCCCGATGGTGGCACGGTGACCGTTGTCGGCAACTATTGCCGTGCGCGCTAAATCTTGCTCGCCCAGCCCGAAACCGCGCTCTTTGACCGAGGCTTGCAACGACTGACGGAACGCCTGCTTGACGTTGGCGAGCGGCACGCGATCCTGCGGACGCTTTGGTCCAGCCATCGACGGCTCGATCATGCTCAGGTCAAGCTTCAGCACTTTCGTGTAAACTGGATCGCAGCCGGGCTGGCTGCTATAGAAAAGCTGTTGCTCCTTCGTATAACGTTCGACCAGCGCGACCTCGGCATCGCTGCGGCCGGTGAGACGGAGGAAGGCGAGCGTCTGCTCATCAATCGGGAAGAAGCCCATCGTGGCCCCGTATTCCGGTGCCATGTTGGCCACCAAGGCCCGGTCGGCCACTTTCATGCCCTTGATGGCAGGACCGAAATACTCGACGAACTTATTGACCACGCCTTCCTTACGGAGGATCTGCGTGATCGTGAGTACGAGATCGGTAGCCGTGGTGCCCGGAGGAAGTTCACCGCTGAGTTCAACGCCGATGACCTCGGGAGCGAGCATATAAAGCGGCTGGCCAAGCATGACGGCCTCGGCCTCAATGCCACCGACGCCCCAGCCCAACACGCCCAGGCCATTGATCATCGTGGTATGGCTATCCGTGCCAACGAGCGAATCGGGAAACGCGACTGGCCCGGCATCGTCTTTGCCCAGGAAGACACCCTTGGCCAGGTATTCGAGGTTGACCTGATGCACGATCCCAACGGCCGGCGGCACGACGCGGAAGTTCTGAAATGCCTTCTGCCCCCAGCGGAGGAACTCATAACGCTCGCGGTTCCGCTGGAACTCGATCGCCACGTTTCGGTCCATCGAGTCGTGCTGGCCAAAAAAGTCAACCTGCACTGAGTGGTCGATCACCAGATCGACCGGCACCAGCGGGTTGATCTTTTTCGGGTCGCCGCCGAGCCGCTGCATGGCACTTCGCATGGCCGCCAGATCGACCACGCACGGCACGCCGGTGAAGTCTTGCAGGATCACTCGGGCCGGCTTGAAGGGTACTTCGACTGCCGTCGCGGCCGTCGCGCTCCAACCAGCTAGATTGGCCACATCGCGTTCGGTTACGGCGTACCCATCGCAGTTTCGCAGCACCGATTCCAGTAGAATGCGGATCGAGTAAGGAAGCCGCGCGACGCTCGTCAGCTTGGCATCTTCCAGACGAGAAAGGCGGTAGATTCCCGCAGTGCCGTTACCGGTGTGAAAAGTGTCACGTGCATGAAACGGATCGTAAAAAGACATGATTCCTTCCTTAGCCGCTTGCGGCTTCACAATGTTTCGTCTTTACCTTCTCGGGAGTCTCGCAGTCTTCTCGCGTACGGTGAATTAGGACTATGTCCCGGATGCAGTGGCCAACCATCGTAAGACTTGACGAACTCCCATTGTTGTTGCGGTATCTTCAACTTCACTGGATTCTGCTCAATGTAGCGAATCGTTCTCCGAATGTCGTCCGGATGATCGAGAAAGACTTTCCAGCCTGGTCCACCCCAGACCGGGTGATTCCAGTCGCGGTTGCCGATATTGCGAAGCCGCAAGCGGCTGTCAGACTGAAAGTCCTCGATCATCTCCTCCGCTCGTTTCTTATGCTTGCGGATCAAAATGTGAACGTGATCCGACATGATTACACAAGCATAGCAGGTATAACTCTGTCGGAGAATAACCTCGGCCATCGAGCAGGCAATTATATCAACGTCCGCTGCTGTAAATCGAAGGATCGGAAACTTCAACACCTCCTCGGCTTGGTCGCGGAAGTCTCGCACCACCCACCCTGCAGACTGGACACGTTTCCTTCCGTAGTGAAGCTCGCCAAGTTCCGCAATCACATCCGTGGCGACCATCTTCGACATGCTCCCGCGAGGATCGTTTGGCAACCAGAATCCATACGCCGTCCAGGTCAGGTGATAACCGATCACGATTGGTTTCGACATGGTTGTTACATCCTACTGCTGGTTGCCTCCCGCCGCTTGCGGCTTCGCAATTCTACTCCAACTTCGGCCAATAATCCGCCACTGGTGCCACCGCCGTCACCGTCTGCTGCGTTTCCGGATCGCGAAAGGTCAAACTCCTGGCATGGAGCGCGATGGCCTGAAGCCGTTGGTCTTCAAATTGCGGTCCAAAGGCTGTGCTCGAGCCATATTGCTTATCTCCCAAAACAGGGTGACCGCGAGAGGCAGCCTGGATGCGAATTTGATGGGTCCGGCCAGTTTCTAGCTCGATCTCCAGCCAACTGCCCCAGTCAAAGGTTTTTAGCACACGATAGTGCAGGGCGGCTTGACGCCCCTCGGGATGTCCGGCTCCAACTACTTCAGCCCGCGGCTCGCCGGCGACTTTGTATAAAAAATCCTCCCAGCGGTCAGTCTCCAGAGCGACGTGACCTTCCACGCAGGCCCAATAGAGCTTATGAACACGCCGTTTTTCAAACTGTGCGCCAAGCTTGCGAAGAGTGCGAAGGTTCTTAGCGAAAATAATCACCCCGGTCGCCGGACGGTCGAGCCGATGGGGCACGCCAAGATAAACGCTCTCCGGGCCGTTACTGCCGCCTAAGTACGTTTTGATCCGCATTTCCAGGCTATCAATCCCCGGCGGGGCCTGCGTCAATACGCCTGGAGGCTTATTAACCACCAGACAACCGCCTTGCTCATGGAGAATTTGAAAGCCAAGTTCGTCGGACATGGGAGTTCAGGAATCTGGCGGAATCAAGTTCGGATTTCGACATTCGGATTTCGGATTTCAATCTAAACGTATCTGGCCATGAGCTTATCGACGAGCCAGGGCGAGAGGCGATTCAGCAGCACGAGGACCTTACCCCAGAGATAAGGCGTGATTTCATGGCTGCCGCGGCGAATAGCGCGAACGGTGGCCTGGGCGACCGCTTCGGCGGTGACGGCCTTATGTTCCGGCCATTTTGGGCCGCCCTTGCTCTCGATAACCTGGTCAAAGAACTCCGTGTCGGTCGTGCCAGGGCTGACCACGAGCACGTCAATTCCGGCGGTGACGAACTCAGCCCGAATCGACTCGCTGAACCCGTGTACGGCGAACTTGCTGGCCGCGTATTCACTATTGTAGGGCACGCCGCGGCGACCGAGGATTGAACTGATATTGACGATCATTGGCCGGCGGCCCTGTTTGAGCAAAGGGAGTGCGGAGCGAGTCATTTCGACCAGGGCGAAGAAATTGACCTCCATGATCCGCCGCACCCGCTGTGGATCGGCCGTCTCAAACGGACCAATAGCACCTACGCCAGCGTTATTCACGAGAATATCCAGTCCGCCGAAATGCGATTGAGCCGCTTCCATGCAACGCGCTCGGGCAGCCGCATCGGTAACGTCGCCGGCAACGCACAGAGTACTGCCGCCCAGGGATTCAATTTCTTGGGCCAGCACCTGCAAGCGATCTTCCCGCCGAGCCATACAGACGACTTTACCGCCTTGCCGGGCCAATTCCAGCGCGATCGCCCGGCCGATGCCGCTAGAGGCACCCGTTACGATCGCTCGGCTTCCTTGAATGTCGCGTCTGGCCATAAGTAGAACTCTTGTAGGTCAGGCTTTTCAGCCTGACAGTGTCTGTTAATGTCAGGCTGGAAAGCCTGACCTACTTCGTCGCGGTTGGGGGGCCGGCACTCGCCGGGGCGAGCTGTTCCCACCCTACATCGGCCCACTTAGGACCGGCGCATCAATTACTGTCGTAGGACGGATTGGCAATCCGTCGAATTGCCGGACGGATTGCCAATCCGTCCTACGGCCAAGTCCGACACTTATTGATGCGCCGGTCCTTAGCGGACCCGGCAGGGCAGAATGACCATGGGGAACCCAGCCCACTGCAACCGTCGCTGCAAGGAGAAGGCCGTCTGGTTATGCAAGAGCCGATCGACCCAGGTCTCTTTGTGAAAGACGAGTTGTCCGGCAAAGAAAGTTGCCTTGGGGAATAACTGGCTCACTTCCATGCAGACCTTCTCGAGTTCATCGACGGCGTCGGTGCCGATGGACGAATAGGAGACCGCCGGCATGCCGAGACTGCGAGCCAAGGCGACGTACTTCTGCAAGTTGACCTCGGTATACTCACGGAGGGCCTCGACGGCTCCGGTGCCTTTGAAGTTACCCGAATCGACCACGCCCACGGAGACGAAAACAAAGTTAACGAAATGTCCCGGCGCGAAGCGGATGCTATTGAGCATGGTATGCACGCCCAGGCCGCTGTAGCCGCCAACCAGGATCACGGCGGTCGGCTTGACCGGATCGGTGGGCGCCTCGTTGGGCGTCGGCAGGGCAACGAGTTTGGTGAGCGTTTCGTCGAGCTTCTTTAGCTTTTCGCCCACGCCACGATAGTATCCGTGGATCAAGAAGGCGATAATCACCAGGCCGCCGGTCACGGCCACGGTCAGCCATCCGCCCACGAAGAACTTCATGCAGATATTGGTCAACAAAATCCCCACGCAGACCACCGCGCCAAAGCTAAATAGCGCCAGTCGCCGCCGCCAGAGCGGATTCTCACGCCGCAGTTCCCACCAGTGCCGACACATGCCGATCATCGAAAGCGAGAAAGTCACGAAGACGTTGATCGAGTAAAACAACACTAGCATGGTAACATTGCCCGCCGTGTACCATAATGCCGCCAAGGCTGCCAAGCCCATCAGCAAGATGCCGTTGTGCGTGGCGAGGCGTTCCGAGAGATTGGCGAACCAGCGGGGCATCCAGGAGTCGTGGGCCATGTAGCCCAGCACCCGCGGACCGTCGATGAAGCCGGCCTGGGCTCCCACGAACAACAGCGTACCTTCACTGAGCAAGGTCAACAGCCAGAAGGTTCCTCCAAGCCAACCGGGCATGCCGGTCGCATCAACGAACTTCTGCGTCAGCATGGCATTCATCGTTTCCGTGCCGCCCTCTTGTGGCTCGATATGCAGGAGCAGATAGGCGACGATCAATCCGCCGGCCGTGAAAGCCAGCGACCATGCCATGTAGCGCATCGTCCGCTTGGCGGTGGCCACGCGAGGTTCGCGCATCACCGGCATGCTGTTGGAAACGGCCTCCAAACCGGTATACGTGCCCGAACCCATCGAATAGGCGTAGAGAAAGATTCCCAGGATCCCCAAAATTCCGATATTGGGGTTGGCCGCGTTTTCATGCAACCCCGTCGCCACTTGGTGGACCACTTCGCCGGCCGCTGAGAGATGCATCCCTATTGAACCGAAGATCAGGATCGCGTGTGTTATGAGGAAGAGGATGAAGATCGGCATCAGGATCTGCACCGATTCCTTCACTCCGCGAAGGTTGAGAACGATGAGAGCAATGATGGCAAAAAATTCGGAAGGCAGCTTCCAGGAACTCCATTCCGGGCCGACGAGGCTGAACACGGCATCACCGGCGGCCGCGATCGAGACGGTGATCGTCAGGATGTAATCCACCAGCAGGGCGCAACCGGAAACCACTCCGAAGCGTTTTCCTAATAGCTTCGAGGCGACCAGATATCCGCCACCGCCGCTGGGAAACTCCTCGATAATATGGCTATAGCACGCCGCAATGATGAAGACCGTGGCGGCGATTGCCAAGCCCAGGAATACCGCCAGGTAATAATGTCCCTTGAGGTGGCCGACTGCCTCCGAAGGGCCATAGCATGACGACGACAAACCATCGGCCCCTAGCCCCACCCAGGCCAGGAAGGCCACCAACGACACGCTATGGAACAACGACTGGTCGGCCAGATTGCGCGGCTTGCCGATAAGCAGGCCCTTGGCGGCATTCCAGAAACGGCCTTTGCTCTCCGGCAGCGATTCCCCCTCGGAGACCACGCCAATGCGTTTTTCTTCTTCCAGCAGTGCCTCAACCTGGGCACCGGAATCCGGACCGTTCAGCGTGTTCGTGGGCAATGGCTTATCGAAATTAGGGGGATTACCCGCTGAAGAATCGTCCGAGGTAGGAGTCACGGTTGTCCCAAGGGGCACGCTGGAGTACACTGGAATTAAGGAGATTCATTCTACCATGGCATCCCCTGACTTGACAACCCTGGGGAGAATGGCCTCCTGCACCCCCTTGACTCACCAGTTCCTCCTGGTTTAGACTGAGTCCTGTCGAAATTAAATTACCTATCATTCGAGGCGGTTACCAGTTTATCCTTACCTGTCCGAGGAGGAATCGCATGCCTGAATCCAAACCAGAAATGGAAGGCGACCTTTATTACCCTTCGTCTGAGGTGATTGCACGGGCCAATCTAAAAGATTGGGATGCAATGGCTGACTTTGCGAGCAAAGATTTGCGGGCTTTTTGGGGCAAAGAAGCCGAGGAGCTGGAATGGTTCCAGAAGTGGGACCAGGTGCTGGACGATTCGCGCAAACCTTTCTATAAGTGGTTTGTCGGAGGGAGGACCAACATTGTTCACAATGCCATCGACCGCCACCTCAATTCCTACCACCGGAACAAGCTGGCCCTGATCTGGGAAAGCGAGGATGGCAAAACGGAGCGATCGTTCTCCTATTTCTCTCTGAATCGCGAAGTCGTCCGCATGGCCAACATCATCAAAGCCATGGGCATACAAAAGGGTGACCGCGTCACCATTTACATGGGCCGCGTGCCCGAGATCGTCTTTGCCATGCTGGCCTGCGCCAAGATCGGTGCGGTTCATTCGGTGGTGTTTGGCGGCTTTTCCGTCGATGCCCTGGCTGGCAGGATCGCTGACTCGGAGTCCAAACTGATCATCACCTGTGACGGCTCTTACCAGAGTGGCAAGCTGGTCGAGT
>JANXQG010000314.1 GCA_025356915.1 Planctomycetota bacterium
CTGGCGGCTGCGTGTGCGGCACGACGGGGCGTATGACGTTGGCTGGAGACACTGCCTTGGCGATCTCAGCGGCGAGATACGCCTTGAATAACGGCGAACTCTTCATGTAGGCTTCAATCGCCGAAGGTACGCGTTCCTCGATACGAGTGTCCACCACAACTTCGAGGTTTTTGGAGATGTCTTTGAAAACGTTATCAACGGGCATGAGCTATCCTTTTGGGTTACGGTTACCACAACAATTCCGTGAGGTGGCTCGCCTCACGGCACAATGATCCTACTTGTTGGGTAGGCTGCTTCGAGATCAGCCAGTAGCTCCCGCAGGCGAATCTTGACGGCCTCGGGGTCGTAGTCGGTCAACATGACGAGACCGACGTCAACCGCGGCAAAGGCAACCTTGGCCTGCACGTTGGCCAGCAACGGTGCCCGCTTCTCCTCCGGATACTTCTGGGTCTCCATGAGGCCCTGGGCCGTTGTGCGGGCAAGCGTGCCCAACGTCTGGGCCACCAGGCGACCGAACGCGTCCTCTGCCGCAGCCTCACGATCCGCAATCTGTTTGACTTTTCGCATGTTCGTTCAGTTCAGCTTGGATGTGTCTTTGATCGTCTTTATGGCAGCCGATGGCTCCACCGCGGTCTCTTCTTCCGCAGTCCCCTCGTAAGGGGCAATCTTAGCAGCCGAAGCTGCTTCGGATCCTACTTTACGATTTGTTTTCGAAATGCGTGAGTTAAATTACATGGGTCGAAAAGATCGTCGAAGGTCAGATCCCGACCTAGCGTGTCCTCAGGTATCAGTGTCGAGGACACGAATGGTGTTTCTCACGCGATACTCCTGGCCTTGTAGTAGTACTCGGTTCTGATTTCCCCCGACACATCGTAGATGCTGACGGGCTCCTCGGCACCCGAAGGGCACACATGTACGATGCAGTTATTGCCGGCTGCAATGCTGACCTCCCCCTGGTCTTGGCGTTCAGCCCATGCCTTGGCTGCCTCCTCGGAATCCGTAGCCCTGAAATTCCTTCCATCTGCCAGAGTGCCGCCTTCCTCGGGGCACCATACTGTCCATGACGGTGGACACACGTGTACGAAGCCGAAGAACGTTCGTTTGTCTGGAGCCAGCATGGCTCCGCAGGTAAGGCAGTCGTTCACGTTCGTTTACTCCTACCAACGGCAACGAATGGGATCACGGTGCACGTGCCAGGATTCTTTGGCGTTTCCTGTACCTGTCGGTCACGGAAGACACTGAGGTCGTAGCGGGCCACTACGGCATCCTGACAGGCCGGAGCTTCGACGCCAGCCAACTTGAACACTTGGGGGTCAACTGGCCGCTGGGTACGGACCCAGAACAGGGCTCCGTCAGCAACATACGTGGAATCTAGCAGATGTCGTGCGAGGTCCATCGTCATCCCACAGAAGGAATGATCTGACGAACCAGATCGGCCGAGCGGGCCAGCGCAGCCGCACGGGCAGTGTGGACAGCAGCGTTGGCAGCGTTGGCAGCGTAGGCAGCAGCGTAGGCAGCAGCGTAGACAGCATCGTGGGCAGCGTCGGCAGCGTCGGCAGCGTCGGCAGCGTCGGCAGCATCGGCAGCGTTGTAGGCGTGAGCAGCAACGTTGGCAGCAGAGGCAGCAGCGTCGGCAGCGTAGCGGGAAGCAGCGTAGGCAGCGTAGTAGGCAGCGTCGGCAGCATCGGCAGCGTAGGCAGCGTAGGCAGCGTCGTAGGCAGCAGCCTTGACCTCCCTGATGGTGGCCTCCCCACGACACCAGGCTTCCGCGGTCTCGATGGCTAACCGAGGCCGATCTTCACCGGCCTGTACGTATCGCAGTGCCTCCCTGGCACATAGGCAAGCGGCCTGGACCACCAGCTTCCGATCCATTCCGCTATTGGCTGCATACCAGAGGAGCCAGTCACCACGGGGACAAGCCGCCCAGGCTTCCTGGATGGACTCGTAATCCTTGGCCCAGTGGATGGCTTCGTCGCAGGCATGGAGGGAGCGGAGGTGATCTCGGATTTCAGTGTTCATAGAACAACCCTAATACCAGTATTAGGTCCTGTCAACACCATTCAGGGAAGCTTCGGTCCTCCATTCAGTGCATCCGTCTTGATGGCGTTGTACATCACCAACATGTGGCTGGCGTCGCGGTGTCTCGGTCCTTAGCGTCCTTCAAGAACTGGAGGGCACTACGGGCTGTCTTGTTGAGTCTCATTTCGATCTTTCTTTGAACACCTTGTACTCGTACGGGCCCAGCATATCTTGCATCACCCGATCGAACACCTCCGTGGAGACCAAGGTCTTGAGAACCTCCTGGGCGTTCTTGCTGCGCTGTTGGTATTCTTCCATGTCATCTGCTGCATCCAAGAGGCCGCACAAGTCCACGGGATCCACGCCAATAGGTCGGCGTCCGTGGAAGTCAGCCAGGTCCACTTGGCGACCGTACTTTTCTCGTAGCTCTTTGGCGTTCATCATTGATTCTCCACGTAAATCCACCAGGCTGCTAGACGACCACGCACCACCAGCGGTCACGTTCCGGCACAACGGCACGTTGTCGACCCTTGGCGCCTTAGGTGCGCTCCGTACGCCGGCATGCCGCACTAGCACACCGTGGCATTGCAGGCACCTAAATGTCTGCGTTCCGCGCTTCGTGGATTTGAACTCCTCGAATTTGTGGCCTCGGAGCTTGAGCATCAGCCCGCCGCCTTTTCGTGGGCGACCAGTAGGGCGTCCATTTCCTGCACTAACGCGTGGGCGTCCAGCGCGCATTCGATGCCGTTCTCGTAGTCCTGCAGGATCGAGGGCACGGCCTCCACCACCGCGCGGGCCGCCAGTAGTTCCTTGGCCAAATCGGCCAGAATGCGGTCGCCAGTTGCGATCATTGCCTCAAGTGCTGCGTTCGAAGTTCTGTACATGGTTCCTCCGTAGGCAAGGGTGTTGATTCGATCTTTATCGACCCAGTTAATTTAACTCACGCATTTTCGAAAACAAAGCGTAAAGTAGGATCCGAAGCAGCTTCGGCTGCTAAGATTGCCCCTTACGAGGGGACATGTTAGGGATACCGACGGTACCCTGCACCGCTTCAACGTGACGAGTTCCTACGAGTTGACGCTACGCGTCAAGCCCCCGTGCAACCATGAGCGACGGTCGCTTTCTCGTGCGCCGCATACCGGAGGAATCATGCGAATCGTAGAACCAATCATGGCCGCACACGTGTGGTGCCCCGAAGATGAGAAGGAGCCAAGCGAACTGTTCAACAAGGCAG
>JANXQG010000325.1 GCA_025356915.1 Planctomycetota bacterium
TGCAACGACGGCACGCCAAGCCAGATCTCCGGCGTATTGTTGCGCAATAACCGCGTCAACGGCCTGCTGGCCGACCTGCTGAAGCAGGGCAGCGTCCTCCACTGGCGTTGGTGGGGGAACCAAAGCAGATACCTCGGCACCTGTCGCTCCAATCGGCGCGGCCAAAACTGGTGGATTACCGGTTGTATCCGCTGTCGTGGCGGTAATAGCTCCGGGCGAATTCGCGGACGCGACCATTTTGGTTGCTGCGACCATAGTTGAAGCAGCAAGCGACGGATCATAGATAACAGTCCCGCCCGCACCAATCGTCAGTGCCATGCCGTTCGGCAGTGCCGTTGACGTGGTCACGATCAGCGTGCCGGCGTTGACCACCGTGCCGCCCGTGTAGCTGTTGTCTCCGCTCAAGGTCAGGCTGCCGCCGTTCACCACCAAGCGGGCGTTGCTCGAACTACCGATCGAGCCTGATATGTTCAGCGTGGCCGATGGTGCCTGGTTGATCGCGGTGTTGCTGATCAACTGGATGGGTGCGGTGATTGTTTGACTGCCGGACGAAACCGTAATCGTGGCATTGCTACTGCTATTGTTCATTTGCAATAGGCCGTTGCCGGTGCTCTTGATTTCATAGTTCAACGCGCCAAAAGTGAGCCGGGCGATGTTAGGGCTGGAAATGCCGAGGTCGGCACTGAGTCCGGCGGCACCATTGAACGTGGCTTCATCGCCGGTGATGCCGCTAAAGCCCGGCACGCCCAGACCCTGAGTATCACTCCAGTTGGCCGTCAAGTTCCAGGGACCATCAACGGCCGAGTTCCAAACGGCAATCGTCGGAGTAGTATTGTCGACGGTGAAGGTCGTGCTGGGACCGGCTGCGGGGGCCAGGTTCCCCGCCAGGTCCGAGGCCGTGTCCCCAGCGATGGAGATCCCCAGGCTGCCGTCGCCGCTGATGTTGCTGATGGTGACCGTGCGGGTCACGCCCGTGCCGGAAACACCGACCGTGCCGGTGGCGGTACCCGTCGTATCCAGCAGGACGTTGCCGTCCGCAAGGGTGCTGACATTGAAATTCGCGTCGGCATAGGTCACCGTGTAGGTGATCGGACCGCCCCGGGTGATCGTACCTGACGGAGCCCCGATAGTGATTGTGGGCGGCGTGTTATCGACGGTGAAGGTCGTGCTGGGGCCAGCGGCCGGAGCCAGATTCCCTGCCAGGTCCGAGGCCGTGTCCGCAGCGATGGAGATCCCCAGGTTGCCGTCGCCGCTGATGTTGCTGATGGTAACCGTGCGGGTCAGGCTCGTACCGGCAACACTGACCGTGCCGGTGGCAGTACCCGTCGTATCCAGCGTGACGTTGCCGTCCGCAAGGGTGCTGGCATTGAAATTCGCGTCGGCATAGGTCACCGTGTAGGCGATCGGGCCGCCCCGGGTGATCGTGCCTGACGGGGCCCCAATAGAGATCGTCGGAGGCGTGTTATCGACGGTGAAGGTCGTGCTGGGGCCAGCGGCCGGAGCCAGGTTCCCTGTCAGGTCCGAGGCCGTGCCCGCGGCGATGGAGATCCCCAGGCTGCCGTCGCCGCTGATGTTGCTGATGGTGATCGTGCGGGTCGAGCCCGTACCGGCAACACCGACCGTGCCGGTGGCGGTGCCGGTTGTATCCAGCAGGACGTTTGCGTCCGCAAGGAAGCTGGCATTGAAATTCGCGTCGGCATAGGTCACCGTGTAGGTGATCGGACCGCCCCGGGTGATCGTACCTGACGGAGCCCCGAGGGAGATCTTGGGTGGCGTCGTGTCGTACGTGAAACCGGCGGTGGCGGCAGTGGTCTGCACGTTGCCCACGTTGTCTGTCGCTTGAGAGTACACGGCGTAGCTTGAGCCGTCGTTCAATGCGGCCGAAGGCAGGGTGTAGGTCCACGCGGACAACGTGCCGCCGGTGGTCAGCCACACCTCCGTGACCGAGTTAAACGCGCTGCCGTCGAACCACTTGCCCGAGGTCGTGTCCTCGATGCTCACCCGGACCAGGGCCACCCCGCCGCCGCTATCCGAGGAACTGCCCGCAATCGTTCCGCCGTCCCAGCCCGTCGTATTGTAGTAGGCCGCCATCGGGAAGCTGATCGTGCTCGTCGGACGCGTCGTGTCGTACGTGAAAGCGGTCGTGGCGGGAGTGGTCTGCACATTGCCCGCTACGTCCGTCGCCAGGGAGTACACGGCATAGCTTGCGCCGTCGTTCAGTGCAGCCGAAGGCAGGGTGTAGGTCCACGCGGACAACGTGCCGCCGGTGGTCAGCCACTGCTCCGTGACCGAGTTAAACGCGCTGCCGTCGAACCACTTGCCCGAGGTCGTGTCCTCGATGCTCACCCGGACCAAGGCCACCCCGCCGCCGCTATCCGAGGAACTCCCTGCAATCGTTCCGCTGCCCCAGCCCGTCGTATTGTAGTAGGCCGCCGTCGGGAAGTTGATCGTACTCGTCGGAGGCGTCGTGTCAACTTGGGTGATGTTCGTCACATCGCTCGCCAAGTTGTTTGTCGTGTTGATTTCGCCGCCACCGAAGACCGTGGCGCTGTTGGTGACGCTGGGCAGTGCGTCCACCGCCACGCTGACAGTTACCGTCAACGCCGGATAGACGCTGCCTTCCGCCAAGACGTCATTGCGGGTGGCGGTGACGGTTTGGCCGGAATAGGATACCGTCCAACCGTCGATCGTTCCGTTATCGGCCGCCGTGGGCGAGAGCCCCGCCGGCAGAGTGTCCGTGACGCTCACCGTGCCGTTGGTCGGCCCGCTGCCGCCGTTGTTCACGGTGATCGTGTAGGTGTCACCCACATCACCTTGCCGAAAATTACCGATATGCGTCTTTACAACCGTCAGGTCAGGTATCGCCAGGACTTGGCCGCTAAGGAAGTACTCACCTTGTGTGGCGTTCAGCGAAAAGATACGGGCGCGGTAGACACCCGTGGTTGTGGCAATATAGGACAGGGTCTGGTTTCGACCGTCTCTGCCGACAATACCGCTGGCAACGAGGTTGTTCCAGGGATCATAGAGTTCGATCTTTGGCGTGAGGATATTGCCGAACTCACCTGATCCGCCGCCGGGAATGCTCGTGGCCAATTGCACTCGGAGACCGGCTGTGTTGACCATCAACGAGTACCAGTCGTCGTTCGAGGAAGTCAAGTATCCTAGGACGCCTGCCGTGCCATCCATGCTTTGTGCCGCGGCGAAAGAGTCATTAGGTTCCGTATCGAAGGCCGCACCGTGTGTCATCACTAGGCTGTAAGTGACATAGATGTCGCCAGTGACGCGAACGTAGTAGGTGCCGGCACTAGCGATGTTGAAGTTATTAATGACCTTAGTGAGGTTGGTCGGGCCACTGGTACCCGAGGCTAATACCGTGCCACTGCTATTCAGTAAATCGATGATTACGTTTCCTGCGCTGAGATTCGTCACGGCCAGAGTGTCGGTCTCGGCTGCGGTAACGGCGAAGGAGTAGTTGTCGGACGTGGCGGCCGTTGACGCGATCAGGACGCTCTTGCTGGAATTTATCAGGGTGGTGGGACCGTTGTTGTACGCCACCAGCAGGCGATTCGATCCCTGGGTGCCAGAGGCCTTGATGCCAACCGTGGCGGATGTACCAAGATCATTCGTGCCGTTGTTGCGACCCGTGGACAGGCTCTGATAATTAAAGCCGATGGAGCCGTCCGCGCCCAGCACGGCCTCGAAATACAGGCCCCCCGACCGCGGCCTCGAGTCAGCGCGAAAGGAAATGTCGTTCCATTGGATGACTAGGTGTGCGCCGGAACCGGATCCCAGCACTTGGTAAAAGACCTTTGAGTCCGTGGCACCCGTCACATAAAGATCGTCCCAGAAGGGAGCAATCACGGCTTCAGTCGGAGAACTAGTCAGATCGCTATTTGAAAAACTAGTATCCGCAGTGCCGAAACTGATGAGCCCGTTGGTACTCACATACATGCTTCCGTAGTTTGTACCGTAGAACGGGAATGTAAACCCGGTGGGAGAGATCAGCTTACTGCCGTTATCGTTGCTAGTGAAGTTGATCGTCGTGCCTGTCGTAGCAATGTTCTGGAAGGCATACGTCACGGCACTGGCCGTATAGCCTCCTACAGCGTCGGTCTGGCCGAGGATTGCGCCTCGCTGGGCACTCGACACTGGGGTCGTCAGATTGCTGAACGAACTACTTGAGTCCTGGGCTGTGGCAAGAGTGTCGTTGCTGGCGCCGGTTATACGGCCCTCGAGTTCCAAGCTCGCATTGAGGGTTGTTTGGACGGTATAGGCACCGGTGGTCGAGGACGCCCCGCTGACCACGATCTTGTATGTACCCGTGGTCGTGCCGATCGTGGCGACAGACTGGAGGAGGGCGTTCTGGTTTGACGCGGCCGCCGTTGCTGTGCCAATCACTGTGTCGCTCGGGTCGAGCAATTGCACGGTAGGTTGCAAGGTAGAACTGGTCGGAGCAACTAGCACGCTGACTGTCTGGCCGGGATCGATGGCCAGTGTGAACGTGTTCGGGTTGTGGTCGGGATTGATGATGCCCAGCGAGCTGGAGTTGCCATAGATCAGCGAACCGGAAGGCGACGTTGATGTCAGAGGGACAGGAAATACCGTCGTGCCAATGTCAACGTAGTAGCTGGCCGAGAAGGCCGTGCCCGGGTTGCCGTACTGGTCGGTAACGGCACCCACGGCAATGTTCATTCCGAGAGTCCCACCATTGGTGATGTTACCCAGGGTGTAGCGGGCCGTCGTGTTGCCGTTCAGCAGTGCCACACTGCTAACCGTGGCCCCCGCGATGCCCGACAACACAAGGGAACTGGTCGTGACCGAGCTAGACAGCAACGGCTCGTTGAAGTCAACGTCGTAGGTGAAGGGTCCAGGGAGAGTGAAAGCTCCGCCCGAGGCGGGGTTGGTGGAAGTGACAGAAAGGGTCACCGCGTCATATCGAAATGTGGCGTTGAAGGCCGTCAGCGCAATGGTCGGGTCGCTGAGTCGCGTGGCGGAGCCGGACGCCATGGCCATCGCTTGCAGCCCCTGTGTGGTAACCGGACTGGTGATAAAGGTGAACGTGGCGGTCTTGTCATCGGTGCTAAGCGAAACGCCGTTGGCGGGCAGAGAGTTCACCGTGAGGGCACTAGGTAGCAGGCTGACGGGATCGACCGGGTCGGAGAAGTTGATCACGTAGCTGGACGGTGCCACGGAGACGATAGTGCCATTGGCAGGCGCACTGCTGGACACCGCCAAACTGCCGAGCGTGAAACGTTGGATCCAGGTTGCCCAGTTGGGGCTGGTGAAGCTTGCGGCATATTCGTTGGCCGCCCAGAATGAGCCATCGGTTGGATCGACGGTGATGAAACTGTAGTCGCCGGCGCGGCCGAGGGCATTCAGGCCAGCGGCATTGGTCTTGGCCAGGATCGGGGTTTTCAGCGTCCCCACAGCGTCGGACGGGGTCCGACCCGTCACGTACATCGACATATACTCACTCGAACCCGATTCGGAATAGTTCATGCCGATCGAGCCGTCAGGGCTGATGTCCACACTCGGGAAATAGGTATCGGTTGTGGCAACGTTGGGGTTGAGATTGCCTTGTTGCAGCAGCGTGGGCGTACTATTGGTGATGGTGAAGTCATACCATCGCGTGGAAACGCCCGTGCCATTCCCGATTGCGTGGGCGGAAACGAGGTGTGTCACGCCGCCTACGATACGCCAAGCGGAGAAATAGAATCGCGTGCCGAGACTCGTATTGTCGGTATAACTGCTGTTCAATCCGCCAAGCGTCCCGCCGGGCTGCCGAGCATTCGGCGTGCTGCCGAAGCTAGGCACCGTGATGGAGAACGTACTCGTGACCACCGCTGTGGTGCTGAAGGGGTTATCCAAGCGAATGACATTGATGTTGCTGCCGCCACCGCCCGTGTGGCCGTCACCGAGAAACCACATCGGGGCACCGGCCGTAGCACCATGCATTGATGCTGGCGCTAACGTAAAATTCGTGAATCCATTGGGCATCACCCGCATACCGGTACCCGTACCGATGTTGCTAATCCCCAACACCGACGTGTGATCAAAAGAGCCAAGATTTGGGAACATGTTGAAGCTCACCACGTACCCATCCGCGTTGTAGCCGATCTTAGGGTAGTCGGAGAAGTCAAACGTGGCACCGATACCGTCGTTCGTGTTGTAGCGGAAGAAGTTCCAGTCGGTGCTGGCCAGAGTCGGGTTGCTGGTCTTGGAAATTGCGAAGTCGAGGCGGCAATCCGTAGGGTTGTTCCCGCTGACGTGGAAGTCGAGAATGCCGACGGCAAATTGCTGCGTCACGTCGTTATACACGATGATCGGATCAGAGAAACTAACTCCGCTGGTTCCCAACGTCGCAAAGAACGTGGAGAACGCGGTAATCCCGCCGCCGGAGATCGTTGTCCCGGTGGTTTTGCTATAAATCGCCAGGGAAGCATTGAGCGGTTCAATGTACGAGCTAGGGCCAACGGCTCCCGTGGTGTCCGGGGGCGAGCCCGCCGAAGTGTTCGTGCGATTGATGCCATCGAAACCCATGCCGGTCTGCAAAAGACTGGGGCCCGCGCTCGAACCGCCAAGCGTACCCTGCGACATCGCAGTTAGGATTGTCGTCGAGTCGCTGGTCGGCATCACGATGTCCGCGGCACCTGCGTCGTTCTCGTTTGCCGGCGAGTTGGGGACATAGATCAACCTATCGGCAGGTGACTTGTCGGTACCGTAGCTCTCGACGGAGACGAACCCGGGAACCACCTCGAGTGCATTCTGCAGCACTCCCAGATCGTCCGCCGAACTGGATTGCAGGATCACGCAGCCGTCGACCCCGACGTGCTCCACCGCAGTGATGCCGAGTACGTCCAGACCCGCATCGTGTAACAATCCCTGAATGTAGGGAAGTTGCTCCGCGCGCGTATTGCCCGGTACGTTGCCAAACTTAGCAAGCCATTCAGCCACGCCGGCGATGTCCTGAGTGACGGGTTGAATTCCGCCAAAGCCTGGAAGCACCTGGAGCTCATTGGCGACCTCCGCCAGCGTGGCGACGTCGGGAGTCTGCACCAGGAAGCTGCCGTAGAGATTTAACGCGCGGAGAACTTGGGCGTTCGCGTCCGAGATTCCATAAGAGTGCAAAAGATCCTGCCCAACCTGGGTTTGCAGTTCCAAGGTGGTGGCAGGAGTGATGCCGCCAATGGCCACCATCCACTGCCCAGAGGCCAATAGCCGGCGTTCCTCGAGCATCTCGATGCATAAACGCCGCGAGCGGCCAGTCCATTTGACAGTCCTGTCACCCTTCCGTGCCACAAAAAGTCGATGCATTCCCAAACCTTGTCGTGAGGTGTGGCTCCGCCAGGAGCGGGCAGCCGATCAACTGCTGATGCCTGCTAGCCCGTTGCGAAATTGCGACTGCTTCGCCAGCCAATTCAAACCGACCTAAATGAGTATTTTACCATATCCCCCCACCACTTGTCCAAGATTTCAAGGGGATTTTGCCACTCGAGTCCTATTATTTCCGCTCGGTTTTAGCCAGCCCTACACCTCTTAGGGGAATGCACAATGCGGCCTTGGTAGGTCAGGCGAACGGAGTAAACCCCCAAAGGTCGTCCGCCATTTTTTCCCGGAGAAAGAGGGGCAATGCAAGATCAAGCGATTATTGTCCCTAATCGTGCTTGCATCTTCCCAAGCTCATGAGCGCGAAGGCTGTCCCGTAGGCTTGGTGGTAATCGTACAACGGAAAATCCCACCAGCTACCGTCCGACTCCTGCAACCGCAAGAGTATCTGGGCCAGGTGGTCCTGCCGAGGCGGCCGCTTTTCGAGCGGCAAAAGGTCAATACAGCGGCTGGCGTAGTAATGGCCGTAGTAAAAGAAATAGCCGGCCACCTGGAACCATGACTCGTGCGGAATCGGCCGCTTGCGACCCAAGTCGAGCCATAGCTCCCGGGCGAAGAGCCGGTCGAGCCACGTCTCAACCACCGCGTCGGTCAGCTGTTTGTCGCCCCAGGCACGTAAGGCCAGATTGCATGCCTGCGAACGGCCAAGACTGCCGCCTGGCCGATTGACCGGGAGCATGGGACGATATTTCAGGTATTCACCGTAATCGTAGCTGAAGTCTCGCTTTCGCTGTCGCAGGATCGAGGCCACGGCGCGATCAACAACCTTCTGCGGAACCTGAATTCCCTCCTTGCGGGCGTCAGCCAGCACCACCAGGACCGTGGCGGTCATGAAACTGATCGTCGAACCGTTGGGCCGTTGCGTCTGAAATTCAAGATCGTCGTAGTAGCACCAGCCGCCGTCGAGGCACTCGTAGCGCACGAGCATGGCAATCTGCTGGTCGATCGAGGCACGGATTTTGCGCACGCGCTCCTGATCCCGGGGATGCCGTCGCAAGATATGCAGCAAGGCATCGATCGAATAGGCGTGGCACCAGTTGTTGTAAAGCGCGTCGGCCGAGTTGCGCCGGATCTTGGGCAGGTGTTCCATCAGCCAGACCACGGCCCGATCGACGGACTGCTGCACCTCGGTGCTATCGCCACCGACCTCCAGCAGAGCTGAAATGCAGAGCGAAGTCACCGCGCCACGAAACGATTGGTGGGCACTGGGTATCGGGGCATAGACCTCACTAGGCCGACTGCTTCGCTCGGAACCCCACGATCCGTTGGCGTTCTGCCGCTTGAGCAAGAATGCCACCCCACGACGGATCGAGGTCTCGATCTGTTTTGAATCGGCTTTTGGCGCAGGATTGGGCTTGGGACCGATTTCTGCGAGCGAAGGCGAACTAGCCTTCTTTTCGGCGCCCGGAATGCTGCTGTCGGAAGCGAAGGCGAGCGGGAGTCGCGTGAAAAGCGACATCGCCACAGCGGCTAAGAGCAGTATCCCGTTTGATCGCGAAAACTTCTCTAAAGCTGCAATCGGCATTTGTCCTGACATTTGGCTCTTTCTTCTCAATCTTCCTTGGGTTTTTCAAGAAGGATCTCGTCGCCTTCCGCCAGTCCCTGAAGTACCTCGACTTGCTTATCGTTCCGCTCGCCTAGCGTAACGACTCGCTTCTGGGGTTTACCATCTTGGCCCCGCAAATAGACGTATTGCTTGGCCGGATCAAACTCTTCGGTAAATACGGCTTTGGGCGGCACGGTCAGGGCATCGGTCTTCTTATAGGAAATCATTTTCATCTCGCAATTCATGCCCGGTACAATGGCACTGCTCAAGCCATCGCTGGCAACGGTCAGTTGGCAATCGAAGCCGCTGCTTCCCAGGGGAATGGTGCCCACGCGTTGCACAATAGCCGAAAGTTTTAGCCCCGCAAAGCCAACCGGTTGAACGACCGCCTGCAAACCCGCGCGCACACGCTGCGATTGGCTTTCCGGCACCGTGGTGCGGATGGTCAGCGGCCGGGTCTGCACCACGGTCATGAAAACCTCATTGGGCATGATCGATGCTCCGCGACGGAGCGTTTCCACGCTCAATGCCGACCACTTTCCCCGTACGGATCGGCCATAATAGACAATACCTTCGACCGGGGCCTTGACCATCATCGCCTCACGATCGGAAATGAGCTTCTTGAGTTTCTCTTCACCCAGGTTGCGAACGACCTGGAGTTTTTCCAGCTCTAGGCGATGCTTACCCATAAGCAGAGGCAGGTTGATCTTGGTGTATTCCGTGTCGATCAGTGATCGCTCGGTTTGATCTTTAGCGCGCTCATCCATTCGCGGAAGTGAAAGCTTGACAGCTTCCTCATTCGCGGCCTGAGCCAATTCCAAGGACAGCCTCGCTCGATCGACGCCGTTTTTAGCTCGTCGAAGTACGATTTTTTCGGTCTCTTCCAGCAGATCGTCGGCCTGATACATCTTTTCTAGTTGACGATATTCCTCCTCGGCGTACTCCAGAGTTTCCTGGGCCGCCTTCAAGCGGAACTCGGTTACTTTGGCCATCAGCGGCTTCTCCACATCCTGATATCGCTTCCAGTCTTCCTCAGTGATCCGGCGACTACGATTGTTCGCCTGCACTTCCAGGGGGGCGATTTTTTCCATGGCGGCCAACTGAGCGGTCGCCTGCTTGAGGGCCAAAGCATTCAGTTCTAGCTCAGAGCGAAGGTCCGCGATCACGCGGTCAATTTTTTCCGTGTCGAGAGCAAGAACCAGATCCCCCTGCTTGACGACCGCGCCATGATCGACCGCCTTGAGTACGGACAAAGCAGCCCATTCCTGCGGCCGAATGAAGAGTTCGGCCTGATTCTGGGCTTCAAAGACGCCATCCAGCCCAACCTCAATGCGGAAAGGGCCTTTTTTGAGCTTCTGCGTGGCCGGCTTGGCAGCGGCCTCCTTTTCGGCAGTTAGCTTCTTTTCGTCGGCCTTCTTTTCGTCGGCCTTCTTTTCATCCGGTTTCTTGGGGTCCGCTTTTTTCTCATCCGATGCTGTCTTTGCGGTCGAAGACGCAGAATCACCCGGTTCCTGCTTAGCGGAGCTGGGCTTTTTCTCGCCCTTATGAGAGTGTCTCTTTGTTGGTTTGGACTCAGTCGCGGCCTGTCCGATCGCTACGCACGTCATCAAAGTGCAGGCCAAAAGCAGTCTTCCAAAGGCAAATCGATTCATAATCAGTTCCTAAGTAGGGTTTTAATGCCGGCTAACCCTCCTATTTTCTCATGAATCGGACGATTTATCAAGCGCAGATTCCCCAAATTGCGCATACCATTCGTAGTACGGAATTTATTCCGTTTACCGGAATAACACAAAGTAACGGAATGAATTCCGTTCTACGAACTACGGCTTCCCGGGTGGATTTTCTCGGCTGTAAAATCTCGACAAATTGATTCCACCGCGGATCTCCTCTTCAAGGAGTTTCAGGCGGCTCTCCAGCCGTTCGATCTTCCGTTGCAAGGTGGGAATGAGCATGCGGTTACTATCCTCGGGCCTGGAACGGGGAATGGTCGGATAGCCTAGATGTCGGGCTAACGCGGCAAAGAGGTAAAGCGGATCCCTCTGCCGGTTTGCCAGGGCGATGCGGCCCTCTTGTTCTCCGAAAAGAACCGGCTTCTCGATTTCGCCGCGGATTTTTCGATAGTGCTCGCTGCGGAAGTACAACATGTCACCCAGATCGATCAATCCGACTTGCCGACGAACCGTGAGGATCCATTCCCGCCAATTTTCATCGAACATTTCATCGCCGGCGATCGCCTCCAGCCCGCGATCGTAGCCGAGGCGATTGCGGCAGAGAGTTTCAAACTGAAAAAGGAAGATGCCCTGGGGCGTCGCCGATTGGGCGCGATACTCGGCCTCGCGCTGTAGGATTTCCATTCCCACGCGGAAGTCGAACTTCCCCTCGGGCCTTTCACCTTCCGCCACGACGAAGGTCTGGAACGGCGTGAAATAATGCGGCAACTTGACCATCGCGGTGGCAAAGCCCCCAGTCAACCGCAATTCGCTCGCCATGAAATCGAGTGCGTAGGGCAACTGGCTCGTGGAGAGTACTTCCTGCTTGATGGCCTCGAGTAGTTCCTGCGTCGACATGCTCTGCTGCATCCGCTCCCGAAGCGTGCGGAAAAAGTAGGCCTGTTCGACGTATTCTTCGCGTGGCAGTGGC
>JANXQG010000337.1 GCA_025356915.1 Planctomycetota bacterium
GCCAGATACTTATCCGGATCCTTCTTGAGCGCCTCTTCGCAGTCGGAGCAGCAGAGGTAAACAGTCTTGCCCTTAACCGTCACCTTTACGGGTTTGCCACTCGACCCGAGAACATCTCCGCTGACCGGACAAACACGCTGCTTCTCCGCAGCGGTGCGATCGTCAGCAGAAAGCTCCGCGAGACCCTTGAGAGTATCCACAGGGCCGGCATCGGCTTGCGCACTAGGGTCGCTGTGCTCTCCAGAATTCGTGGGATGTTCGTGACCTTCATGTCCGGCGTGTTCCGCATGTTCGCCTTGCGCGGCAGGTTTCTCTTGACCTTTACCGTCTGCGGGTGTCATCCCCTTTGGTTTTTCACTAGAATCCGGCGCCCCGCAGCCGCTGAGCGTCACGGCCACGCCGAAGGCAATCAAGTACGACAGAAAATTACGCGGCTGAAACATCTCTTGTCTCCTGGTCAATAGTGTACCGATAAAAAGGCAAATATTATTCTATGTTGCTTACGAGCATTGGGCAAAAGACTCAGACGGAGTCGCATGTTCGCCCTCCGCCGTAGAGGACACCGTCGTCAACCGAGCCGCCATTGCCAACAGTTGCCCGGCACGGTGGAGCAAATCGCCTGCTCTCGATGCTTTCGGGTTGTCATTGTTTGTCGGGTCGCGGGCGACGAATCGGCCGCGGCAGTGTTGACAGACCAAGGACTGTCCACCGTAGTATAGCAAAATCCGCAACGGTCTTCCACATACGGGGCATTCCTGGATGAAGTGGGCCGAAATCACTTTCCTTTCTAATCGCAGCTCGCTGCCAGCAAAGCTAACCGATCTGACGTTCGACCTGCGGTTCTCAAGTCTCATGGCATGCCACTCCTGGCGCTCGGTGCGGACAGAGCGGTTCCGATATCGACAGTCCGGGGCTGATCTCCTCGCGATGGACGCCTATCTCGGCGGGCGCATCAATGCCGAGCCGGACATTGCCTCCGGCAATTCTGATGACCGCGATCGTTACGCCGAGGTCTGGCAGTACGATCTTTTGACCGAGCTTACGGCTGAGGATTAACATGGTTTGGAATCCTTTCACAAAAGAGGGACGCTGGGGGTTCATTGTGGTCGCGAAGTCTTTTTGACCCGCTGAAGCTCAAGGGGGCCGCAACAAGCCAAGGGCCGATCGGCTAAAATGTTGGAAGGGTTCAATTCCGGCATTTCTGCACGATTCTGCATGCAGGGATAGACGGGCGAATTAAACCGATTTCCTGGAGTGGGGACTGTCGGAGGAGCAATTGCCAGACGCCAAACTCAGCAAGAGAGGGCGCGCAATATCCCTATCGCATGAAGCTGATTAGATCACAAACCGACACAGAACGCTCAATCGATCGAGCGAGGACAGAGGTAAAGCCGCAACGTCGCCGGGCGAGAGCGCGTTTTCAAGCTGCGGCTTTGCGGCCAACAACCAATCCGTCGTCAGGTTGATCCTATTCAGAACTTGCTTGACGACCCGGGAATTGTCCACCGGTGCCGGCGTGGGAGCCCGCGACTCTTGGGACAGGCAGTGACACTGCCCGCCCGAAGGAGTTGTTCGGGACGAGAGATTCGCACACGATCCTCCGCATGTGCAGCCGGTCATCCGCGACTTCGCACAACAGCCCGATGCGCCAGTGTTCCGACAGCAACGGCAATGCCTACCGGATGTTCCGAGGCTCGATGATTGGAGCATGTCGCCGTGTCGGCATTCAGATCTCTCGCCGCCGCACGAACTTGGGAAAGCCGCCTGGAGCGGCAGCAGGGCGGCCGTCATCCAGACAAGAGCTTTCGAGACAGGAATTGTGGCAAAACGCATCATCATACGAGAACCACGAACACACCAAACTCGCCGACGTCGCAAGCCGGGAACGGGAAACTGCAAATTCGCTCACGCGGGTTCCAGGCTAGGTGAGCAAAGCCCGTGCCGTCAGTTGCGCAAGCGTTCTGGAAATGCCATAACTCCGCCATAAATAAGCAGATGAGGCTCGATGCAGGACCCGACGCGAACACCGGAAAACGATCAGTAAGGCATGGATTTGCCGTCGTTTCGGCGCCATGACCCGAAATCCGGCGCTAATCCTCAATCCTCCGCGCCTTCGCGCAAGCCGAAATCAATCGTGCCGGTTGTAGCAACTATAGGAGCGGTGACAATGATTCTGGTGAGTGCTCTTGTGCGGGTCGATTCAAGGAAAGGGCGACTTCCGGCAGCGGGAAGCGACGCTCTTGCCATTCACTTGATGAGCGCATGACCCCTGAACGGGGAAATGCCTCGGAGATCGAAACAAATGAATCGTTTGCAAACAAGAAATGTGCAATACGCGGTGCTTGCCCTACTCGCCATTTTGACGGGTTGCGCTTTGCCGGCCAGTAGAAGTGAGCCAGGTTCGGTTGCGGGGGTAGCCAGTCCAACCCGACCGCTCCCTGTTGTCCCCGATTCTCGGGCAAGCACGAATACTGTGCAGGTTGCCTATCAGACTACTGCCGAAGCCTCGTCCACGGAAGCGATTCAGCCGGCCCCGATGCCTGGCCAGTCCGTCTTGATAGCCGCAGACTCCAAACCCGAAGTTCCCGAACCGCAGTCTTCGCAATCATCCTTCCGATCTGTTGATCCACAAGATCCCTTTGTCGGCCAAGTCGATTTGCCCGTCGAGCAATTGGTTACCGAGGTGCAGGCCCGCAATCCATCGTTACAGGCAGCCGTGGCGGCCTGGAGCGCAGCGGCCCAGCGCTATCCGCAGCAGGTTTCGCTCGAAGACCCGATGTTCGAGTACATGATTAGCCCCGGCGGCGTGGCCCGCACCAGCGATGGCGGCGGCTGGATGGTGCAGTTCTCGCAGAAATTTTCGTGGCCAGGCAAACGCGAGCTGCGTGGAAACGCTGCCTCCGCCGAGGCCAATGCCATGCAGGGCGACATGGGCGACGCCCGGCTGAAGCTGGCCGAGATGACGCGCATGGCCTACTACGATTTCTACCTGGCCGAGCGGATGACTGAAGTGAATGCCACGACACAGAAGCTGTTGACGCAGTTTCGTGAGATCGCCCGTAACAAGTACTCAGCAAACCAGGCGACCGAGCAAGATGTGTTGCAAACCGACGTGGAGTTGGCAAACCTCCAGAGCCGCTCTACGGAAATCTCACGCGACGAGCAGGTAGCTAAGGCGCGGATCAACACGCTCTTGCACCGTATGCCCGATTGCCCCCTGCCACCACCTACCGCCAAGCTTTCCCTACGCGACGCGTTACCGGAGGCCACGGTCCTGCAAGGTCTAGCCGAGCGGTCGCGGCCAGACCTTTACGCCGCTTGCTCGCGTGCCCAGGCCGAGGAAGCCAACCTGGCCCTGGCACAAAAGGAGTATTACCCTGACGTTGCGATGGTGGCCAAGTACGACGGCTTCATGCCGGAGGACATGCGTCCGCAGGTGGGCATGCAGATGAACGTGCCTTTGCAGCTTTCACGGCGTTCGGCCGCCGTCCGCGAAGCCGAGGCCCGCGTGCAACAGCGGCGGTGGGAGTATCAGAATTTAGTGGACTCGGTCCGCTTTGAGGTGCAATCGGCCCACGACCGTGCTGCGCAGTCGCGGGAGGTGGTTCGTCTCTACGAAGAGAAAATCCTGCCGGCGAGCCAGCGGAACATCGAGTCGGCCCAGGCCAATTACACCAGCGGCAAACTCGATTTCCTCCGCCTCTTGGATGCCGAGCGGCAGCTCTATTCGCAGCGTGCAATGTACTATCAGGCGATTGCCGAGTACCATCGTCGCCTGGCTGAACTGGATCGCGCGGTGGGAGAACCGGTTCGTTAGGAATCGACAAAACTGCCGGAAATTCTTGCATTTCAGCATGCCAAAGATCCTCGCGACGGCCTCGATTGACTTTAGCCTCACGCCAAAGCAAGCCATTGTCTCACGGTGATCTTCTTTTCCAATTCGCTATACCGTTGAAAACGCAGCCGAAGCCGTACGGTGTGTACTCGCGTCACGGTTGCTGTGCAAGGCGACTGGTTCGGCACTAGTGCCGAGCAGAACGGGCAGAAGATCAGTGGTTGGATCGCCAAGCCGCCTTCGCCAACAGCCCTGTCGCCGCCGCCCCCGGATGGGTCACTAAGCTCGCTGGGAATAGAAGCATCAGCCCTCGAACCAGAATTCGGTGCGCGCAGAGAAAACGACTGCGCGCAGGAAATACATGCTATACTTTACAATAAAAGACATGCTTTTGACAGAAATTGGGCTTTGTCACTGGATGGCATTGCCATGTTCGTCGGTATCGCCGTGCTCCGTCTTTGATTGGCGTATCGTTCCATCCAGCACCCAGCGGAGTCCATTCTATGGCAGATTCGAGTACACTCAGTATTCTCGACACCCCACCCGTTTCTCTCGACCTGGGCCGCGGAAGTTGGGTTCGAGTTCGCCCACTCGATGAAATCCTTGCCACACTCGATGCCGACGGGAAACTCGAAGGCGTGCCCTTCATGCCCGAAATGGTTCCCTTTTGCAGCCGGACATTGCGAGTTCATCGTCGCGCGGAACGCACATGCGTCGAGGGCGCCGGAGTCCGACGCATGGATCGAGCGGTCTTCCTCGAAGGAGCGCGTTGCAACGGGTTGGATCATGCCGGTTGTCAACGACAGTGTATGTTCTTCTGGAAAGAAGCCTGGCTTCTCCCTGCCGGCCAAGACAGGGGGCCGAGTGACGCGGATTCGACATTCAATTCGGAAAAATCTCACTTGCCCACGGTGAAGGGCGAGAGGTACTTCTGCCAATCGACCGAACTCGCCGGCGCAACACATGAACATACGGCACGGAATCTAAGCTGCTATCTCCATGACCTGATGACGGGAGAAACTAGGCTTTGCCGCGTTGCCTTGACCGTCTGGCTGGGTATCGTTAACCGCGTTTGGAGGCTGGTTTCTTCGCGAGAGTATTTTGTGCGCCCCGCCGGAATGCAGAAACGAACACCTAGCGTGGAGCTGAACTTGAAACCAGGGGAACTCGTTGAGGTCAAAAGCCTTGCTGAGATCACAAAAACGCTGGATGCCGATGGTCGCAATCGAGGCATGTATTTCGACCCGGAAATGGGACTGCATTGCGGCAAGCGGTATCGTGTGCTGGCACCGATTCACCGCATGATTTCCGAAGAAACCGGAAAGATGATCGCTTTGAGCAATACGGTGCTTCTCGAAGGTCTGACCTGCGAAGGAATCGGAGTCTGCAACTGCCCTCGCGCCCACTATCCCTTTTGGCGGGAGTGCTGGCTCAAACGCATTGACGAATCGCCTAAGCCTGCATAAGGGTTGTTTGGGGCGAGCTGGAGGCGGGCCTACGGTGCATTTTGATGCATCATTTGCCTCGGCATTTCCTGCGGCGTGCTCAGACGCTCGCGCCATTCGCAAGAACAGAATCTTCCGAACGATGGAAATCATGCCATTCGATTGGGAGCGGAAGCTTGCAGTAGCATTCTGGCAAACACAATGATTTGCTACGCAGTAATGTATATTCGCGGCAAATGTTGGCGATCACTGCTCGTTGCAAGCCAATATATGCAAAGGACTTCCGTTGAAGCGAACCCTCGCGGCAGGCAGGGCAGTTGCTATTTTCAGTTTCAATGTTGACTTCGCTTGGCATAAAAGATAGAGTCTAATTAGTGCCTGTGTCGATTGGATTATTCATACGGGCAAATCCAAACCTGTGGCGACTTCGACGCCGGGAGATAGCAAGCCGAAGTAATGCGACTGTGCCAAAGCATCACCGCGAAGGTCTTCGTATGGCTGGCAGCCATACTGGTTCCCGTGGAAGCTCTGCCCGTAATGGCATGCGACTGTGGGAGCCAATCCGTGTCAACCAAAGCAAAATCGACTCAGGCCGCACACGCGGCGAAATGCCCGCATTGTGCCGCCGGTTCGCGGCCCCGTCGTTCCTGCTGTGGCGGTACTGCCACATCGTCGGGACCGAAGGGAAGTTGCTGTGGCTCCAAGGGGTCGTGCTGTTGCTGCAAAGGCGGATCAGGCTCGCACGGCGGTCCATGCCAGTGCTCAGTGAACAAGTCTCCTCCCGCGCCTGATCCGTTGCCTACCGATTCGCGGACCAACAATACAAAAACTTCATTGGACTCAGCGAGCGACACGGTGGTGACCGTTGTCGTCGTCGCGCCGATGCTTCTCGCCCAGGCTGCTCAGCAGTCGTCTCGCAGTGCCTCTACCTCGCTTGAGCGTCTGAGCACGCTCTGTCGCCTGGTCGTTTGACCGGTGCTTTCTCAAGAGGGCAGTGCGCGCGCAATAATGCCTCGCTAATACTGCCTGTCTTCCGCCGTTAACCAGACTCCGCCAGGTCTCCCGGCTTCGTCTTGCGCTACCTTCAGCGCCCCTTGCGTGAAGCACGATGGGCGTGTTGTAAAGGAAGCGTGATTTTTGATCCCCTTCCACCACGAACTAAATAATCGCGAGAAAACTACCATGTGGCAGAGCGTATTGAGGTTCTTTCCTAAGAAGCGCGTACGGCCAATGTCAGGAGAATCGCCATCACATTCGTACAGTGGTCCGCAACCGCTCACCTGCCGGAACATCCTGCTGGTCGAATACCGCGACGAAGTGTTTGCCCGTTTGGCCGCGGACTTAACGAAGGTGGGATTGCGGGTCGAACGCGCAGTCTGCGCAGCGAGTGTAGCGAGGGCGTGTGTCGATTTCCCGGCCGATCTGCTGGTGGTGAATGTTGATCTGCCGGACGGGAGCGGATGGCTGTTGACCGCCAAGTTGCGTCTGTCGTCGGCTGCGTCTCGCATTTGGCTTTACGCGCCCTGGCCATTGCCTGATGCAGTGGCAATGGCCGAATATGTCGGGGCCGATGGCTTGATCGCCTACGATGGCGACCTGTACCGTTTGTCGGCAGCCATTCTGTCGCGTGTCTCGGTGTTACCAACGAAGTCCGTTGCCGCGTAATCCCAGGCGGGAACAACCGGTTTCATAATTACAAAGTCTTGGAGCTATGCGATGAGTAACCAGTCAACTGATATTCAAAATGACGAGCCAGTGGTTGAAAGCAACTCTGTCCCGGCCACCAGTGAGCCTTTGAGCCGCCGCCAGAAGTTCCGGCTCGTGGGCCTGGTGATCCTGAAGCGGGTCCGATTTATCGCCGTCCTGGCGGGCGTAGGGATGTTCATCGGCTATTGGGAAACGGTAATGAATTATTGGGAAAAGTGGACTCAGCCCCGAAACGTGGCTTCCCATGAACTTGAACCGGGACACGAGTTCTACTGCCCGATGGATCCGCAGGTCATCCGTTCGACCTACGAACCCAATGGCGACGTGCCGAAATGCCCGATCTGCGGAATGCCTTTGTCGCAGCGCACGAAAGGGGAAGCGGCCAAGTTGCCGGACGGCATTACCGGCAGGGTACAGCTTTCGCCCGAGCGAATTCAATTGGCGGGCATCAAGACCATGATCGTCGCCTATCGGCCGGTGACCAAGCAGACCAAGACCGTCGGTTACATCACTTTCGACGAAAGCCGACTCTCCAGGATTGTCAGTCGGGTGGATGGGTACGTCGAGAAGCTATACGTGGATGAGACGTACACGATCGTCCATAAGGGAGACCCGTTGGCCGAGATATATAGCCCCGAACTGTTCAGCACGGCCAGGGAACTTGTGCTGGCGACCCGGGCCGGCGGGATAGGCGATCTTGCCGCTGCCGCCCGGAACAAACTTCTCCTCTTGGGCGTCGGCCAGCAGGAAATCGACGGTATCGTGGCCTCGGGGCAGCCTGCATCGCGGCTCGTCATCCGATCCCCGCAAGAAGGATACGTGGTGGAGAAGAAGACCGTGGTCGGGGCAAGCGTGGAGGCGAAGATGACGCTCTTTGAGGTGGCCGACCTTTCGGCAGTATGGATCGAGGCCGACGTTTATGAGAAGGACATCCCGTTTCTCAAAGTCGGCCAAGAAATCGAAGCCACAGTGGAGTCCTGTGCTAATCACACCTTCACTGGGCGACTCGCTCTGATCTATCCCCGTTTGGAGAACGCGACACGGACCAACCGGATTCGACTCAAGCTCGACAATTCCCAGCATGAACTCCGTCCAGGCATGTTTGCCACCGTGCGAATCAACACTCCGCTGGAGAGCATCGAGCCGTTCAAGAGCGCGGCAGCCGCCCACGGACGGATTATCCCCGTCGGCCTAAGCGCTGCAAACGTACCGCCGCAGTACGAGTTCCTCTGTGTACCGGAGCGGGCAATCATTGATACCGGCTCCAAGAAGGTCGTTTATGTGGAGCGAGAGCCAGGGATGTTTGAAGGAGTGGAAGTCGAGCTTGGACCCCGGCACGATGGCTACTACCCGGTCACCAAGGGACTTAAAGCGGGCGACAAAGTGGCAGCTGCGGGCGGCTTTTTGATCGACGCCGAAACCCGCCTCAACCCGGCTGCCGCAGCGACCTACTTCGGTGCAAGCGGCGGTCCTCAATCCAGCGGTCCTCAACCCAGTGGTCGTCCCAGCGCACCATCGGTTCCCAGCCAGCGACCGGTCGATCCAGGTAAATCAGACCAGCCTCCGGCCGATAATCCCATCCGCCCGAAGGCTGAGCCCGAGTCCAAGGTAACGGTTGCCGAACCTGATTTAGAAGACCTGAAGAACATCGAGCAATTGCCTGAAGCCGACCGGAAACTGGCAGTGGCGCAGAGGATTTGTCCTGTCACGGGCGCTGCGCTGGGTTCGATGGGTGTGCCGATCAAGATCACACTTCGTGGCCAAACGGTTTTCCTCTGCTGCAAAGGATGCATTGGCAAGGCCAAGCGAAGTCCCGACGAAATGCTGAAGAAACTGGCGGAAGCCGCGCAGGTGAGTAAGGGTTAACGATTTATCAAAGCAATGAAGCACCGTTCGCTATGGACGAGGGGTTAAGTCTATGATCGAAAAAATCATTGAATTCTCGATACGCAACCGGTTCGTGGTCATCCTGGCGTCCCTCGGTGTCGTGATCTGGGGCGTCTACGCCGTCATCAACACCCCGGTGGATGCGATTCCCGACTTGTCGGAGAACCAGGTAATCGTCTTCACCGACTGGATGGGCCGTAGCCCCAAGGAGATCGAAGACCAGATCACCTATCCGCTCTCCGTGAACTTGCAGGGGCTTGCGGGCGTGAAGGCCGTGCGATCTTCCAGCGAGTTCAACTTCTCGATGATCAACATCATCTTCGAGGACAACGTCGACTTCTACTTCGCTCGGCAGCGGGTGTTGGAACGATTGACCTTGTCCAGTACCTTCCTGCCGCCGGGGGTCGTACCCTACCTGGCCCCCGATGCCACGGCCCTGGGCCAGATATTCTGGTACACAGTCGAGGGCGAAGGGCAGGACTTGGGCCGTTTGCGGGCCATTCAGGACTGGTACGTGCGATACCAACTCAACTCGGTCCCCGGCGTCGCTCAGGTGGCGTCGGCCGGAGGCTTCCCGATCGAGTACCAGATAGACGTGGACCCCAACAAACTCCGCGCCTACAACGTGACGCTGGGCGAGTTGTTCTCGGCAGTCGCTCAGTCCAACTCGGCGGTTGGCGGCAAGGTGGTTCAAAAGGGGAACGCGGAGTTCATCGTTCGCAGCGTCGGCTGGATTGAAAATACCAAGGACATCGAAAAGACCGTCGTAAAGGCCGACCCGGAAAAGGGAACACCAATCTATGTCTCGAATCTTGGCACGGTGAGCCTGGGGTCCGAGTTCCGCCGCAGCGTGCTTGAGAAGGACGGCAACGAAGCAGTCGGGGCGGTGGTGATGATGCGCCACGGCGAAAACCCGTTGGAGGTCACCAAGCGGATCAAAGCCAAGATTCAAGAACTTCAGCCGGGCCTGCCGGCAGGAGTGCGGATCGTGCCTTTCTACGACCGCACCCGGCTCATCCACGGGGCCATCGAGACGGTCACCGACACGCTCAGGGACGAAATGATAATCGCCTCGCTGGCGATTCTGCTGATTCTCATGCACGTCCGCAGCGCCATATTAATCTGCATGACACTGCCCCTGGCGGTACTGGTCTCGTTCATCCTCATGCGACATTTCAACATCGCGTCCAACATCATGTCGCTTTCGGGGATCGCCATCTCGATCGGCATCCTCGTGGACCAGGCGATCGTGATGGTGGAAAACGCCACGCATCACTTGACCGCCCATTTCGGTCATCACAAGAAGATCACCGGCGATACCCGCGAGATCATCATCCCGGCGTGCCGCATGGTGGGGCGCCCCATCTTCTTTTCGGTGATAATCATCCTCTTGTCGTTCATTCCCGTGTTTGCCTTGACCGGGCAAGAGGGCAAGACATTCCATCCGTTGGCATTCACTAAGAGCTTCGCCATGATCGGCGTAGCGATCCTCTCAATTACTCTGGTCCCAGCCCTGATACCCTCGTTTATTAAGGGCCGGCTGCGGAGCGAAGAGGAGAGCTGGCTCGTGCGGAACATGATCGCCATTTATAAGCCGTGGCTTACCTGGCTCATGCCCCGGTGGAACCTGGCCATGTGGGCGTTTTCGGCGCTATTAGTGCTCGGGGCCGGCCTGTTTCCGATGAACGCCATTGTGCCCATTCCTTGGCACTGGTGTTATCTAACCGTAGTGGGATTCACGATGGCAATCACCGTCATTTTTACCAGGGGTGCCCGCTGGCAGGCATTGTCGTTTGTAACCCTGGCAGCCCTATCCCTGATAGCGTACAAGTTTCCCAAGATCGGCGTGGACTACATGCCTCCGCTGGACGAAGGAAGCATTTTGGACATGCCGGTGACGGTGCCGAGGGCGTCGGTGACCCAGGCCACTGACGACCTCAAGGCTCGCGACTCGCTTCTGCGGCGATTCCCCGAAGTGGAGATGATCGTGGGCAAGTCCGGCCGCGCCGACACCCCGACCGATCCCTCGCCCTTGGACATGGTGGAGAGCGTTATTACGCTACGCCCCAGGGAATACTGGCCCAAACGGAAACTCAACTACAAGGACGCCGAAAAACAGACTGCCGTTGTGCTGGCGGCCCTTCAAGAGCGCCACCTGATTGACCCAATCGCGGAGGAGTCTGAACGCCACGCAATTCTCGATCCGGCGACTATGAATGCAACGACGCGCATGGACGAGACCATGCGCGAAATGGTGCTCCAACAGTTCTGCGACTTCCAGGCGGCCTTGGGACCGAAACTGCTGCGCGAGTTCGTGGTCGAGC
>JANXQG010000342.1 GCA_025356915.1 Planctomycetota bacterium
GCCGCGCCAGGCTCGCCGCTCGAACCGACCGACACCTGGACCGAACATTTCGCCCTGGCCCTACAGGCCCAGCATGCTCGCGTGCGGGAGTTCCTTCAGGTTCAGCGCGATCGCTGGCGGCAGATCGCGGCTCACTTCACCCGCCAGATCGAAACTTTACAGGCCGAGGTTCATGCCTTGCAGGCGACTAATGAAGGCCTGCGGGTGGAACTCTTGACGCGGCGGGTAGAAGACAATCCGACCGAGTTGGTCGAGGACGATTCCCGCCGTTATCTGATGGCAATCGACGACATCCGCGACCTGAAGGCTCGCAACGCCGAGCTTCAGCGGCAACTACTAGAGGCTCAATCTCAGCCGGCACGAAGGGGCGCCGCGGCGATTTCGGACAGTGGCACCGATTGGGAAGCTCAGAAACGTCGCTTCCTGGCGGAATTAGAGTTCGACGATCAACACGACCTCGAATCGACCGAACGGCGATTGAAAATTGAAGAGATTGTGGCTCGTACGGACAAGATCATCGCTGAAAAGAATCGCGAGATCGAAGAACTACAGCATTTGCTCAACAATCAGAGCAATAGCCTCGGTTCGCTGGTCGTAGGTGCTGCGGCATTGGAACAAGTACTCGACCAGGACGCGATCATCCGCGAGGAGCGACAGCGGCTTCAGCAATTGCAGGACGAGTGTCGAGCGAAACTCCGCCAGGCCGAGATCGAACTTGCCATGGAGAGGGCAAGGCTTGCCCGGCGCGATGCCGAGATCGAAGAGAAGGTTCGCAATAACGATCTTCACCATTCTTCGGCCAACGCCGAGGCATTAGCGCCAACGGGTAGGCCGGTTCGCGGCCGCTGGCGGACGCAGTTGGGCCTGACCGACGATGGCCCGCCGGAGTCCGAACGCAGCCGCGACAGGCGATGAAAAATAGGGCTCTTCCGGTTCCAGGTGCGGAACGCGAATAATTGTAACTTCTGCACCTAAAACCGGAAGAGCCAATAATAGCAGACTCTCTCCGGTGCAAGTTATGGCCTAAAGTATACTTAGAGCCTGCACTGGAATCTCAGAGAATGACATAATTCCTTGCCCCCCCCCCATTCCGCACTGAAAGCGTATCCCGCCATGGCCAACGACACATGTCTCTTTCCCGGGCAAAAGTTGCCGGAAATGCCTTCACCCGTCAAGATGTCCAGCAACCACGACATGGACCAAGTAACCGACGCCCAATTGGCAAGCTTTGCCGACTTGATCTATGGCCGAACAGGGATCCGAGTCTCTCCGCAGAAGAAGATGCTGCTTTCCAACCGCCTTCGCCGCCGCCTGCGGGAAACGCAAATCGCCTCCTTCGGCGATTACTACAAGCACATCGTGCAACTCAAGCCGAGCGATCCGGAATGGGATGCCCTGGTCCAGGAAATCACAACCCACGAGACCTTCCTGTTCCGCGACGAATCGCAATGGAACTGGTTCCGCAAAAATTACCTGCTAAGTTGCGCTTCGGGCAAGCCGCCGGGCGGCGTCAAGGAAACCCTGCGGGTATGGTCGGCCGCATGCAGCACCGGTGACGAGCCTTACACCATCGCCTGCTCGATTGCCGCCTCGCTTTCCAGTGGGAAGAAGTGGAATATTCGCGTGCTGGGCACCGATATCGGCCTGGGCGCGATGCAACAGTGCCAGCAGGCGACCTTCTCCGAACGCTCGATGCGACTCGTGCCCGAGGATTTCAAGAGCCGCTTTTTCACCAAGCTTCCCGGCTCACCGCTGTGGAAGGCTAAACCGATACTCACGGAGATGATCAGCTTTCGCCAGCACAACCTGCTAAACCGGCTGAGCGAACCGCCATTTGACATTGTGTTTCTCAAAAATGTGCTGATCTACTTCGACGCCGCTTCCAAGAAACGCGTCATGGAGCACGTTCGCGCGGCGGTCCGTCCCGGCGGCATGCTGGTGACCGGCGCGGCCGAAGGTGTTGCGGAATATCTCCGAGAATTCAAGTGCCTGCAATCCTGGCTGCATCAACGGCCAGGTTAATTGAAAAATGACGACTTCCAAGAAACTGATCTTCTCTGGGGTGGCTGCGATTGTGGCGATCGGTGCCGGGAGTTGGTACGCACTGCATTTGGCCAGCCGCGGCGATGATTCGCTCCACGTCTCTGGCAACATTGAGGCCATCGAAGTGGCCATCAGCTTCAAAATTCCCGGCCGTGTCGACAAACGCTACGTTGACGAGGGTGAACCGGTATACGCGGGCAAGCCGGTGGCCCAATTGGAAACGGCCGATCTGCAAGCCGATCTGGCCCTTCGCCACGGCGAATTGCAAGCGGTCGAGGCCGCCCTGGCCGAGTTGGTGGCTGGCTCTCGGCCCGACGAAATCGCCGCCGCCGCCGCCGCCATGCAGAAGGCCCAGGCCAATTACGCCACGTTGAAAACCGGTAGCCGTCCCCAGGAAATTGCCGCCTCCGAGGCAGAATTCCACGCATCTGAAGCCGATCGCGAGCACCTCAAAAGCGACCTCGATCGGGCCGAAAAACTCCAAAGAACCAGCCCGGGGGCAATTACGCCCGAACAATTCGATCTGGCTTATGCCGCCTACCGAATGGCCAATAATCGCTATCTCCAGGCGATGAAACGCTACGAGATGGTCAAAGAAGGCCCGCGTCAGGAAGACGTCCAGCAGGGTAAGGCCGCCATGGAACAGGCCCAGGCCCAGTATCGCCTCGTTAAGGAAGGTCCGCGAAAAGAGGTCGTCGATCAGGCCCGGGCCAAAGTCCGGCAGGCCAAGGCCGCGGTGCAGGCCGCCGAGACGAGGCTCGGTTACGCCACCGTGAACTCGCCGCTGACGGGAGCGGTCCTATCAAAGAATATTGAACCGGGGGAGTATGTTGCTCCCGGCACGCCGGTGGTTACGGTGGCCGATATCGAGAATGTTTGGCTGCGGGCCTACGTCGACGAGCGCGATCTGGGCAAACGTAATATCGCCCTCGGCACCGAGGCCGAGATCACCACCGACGCCTATCCCAACAAGATATACAAGGGCCGAGTCTCCTTCATCTCGTCGGAACAGGAGTTCACGCCCAAGGCCGTGCAGACCAATCGCGAGCGAGTGAAGTTCGTCTATCGGATCAAAATCGACCTGAAGAATCCGGACAAGGAGCTGAAACCCGGAATGCCGGCAGATGCCCGAATCGGAAAATCCGAAATACGAAGCACGAAATCCGAAACAAATACAAAATACCAAGAAGGCAAATGACAGAAAACCAAGGACACGGTCCTTATGACCTTGAAGACCGGAAAGCACTGAACTGATGCGGATTTTGGGTGCCATCCTGAGAAAGTCGGTATGATTCGTTTTGAACCTTGTCTTCTTTGTATTTTGAATTTATTTCGTATTTCGATATTCGTATTTCGTGCTTCCTATGATCCGTGTCCAGCACCTCACCAAGAAGTTCGAGAATATTGTGGCGATCGACGACCTATCGCTGGCCGTCGAGGAAGGCGAGATATTCGGCCTCGTCGGTCCTGACGGCGCAGGCAAGACGACGATGATGCGCCTGCTGACTTCGATCATGGACCCCGACGGGGGCGAGGCCTGGGTGGCCGGTCATCACGTCGTTCGCGAGGCCGAGGCGGTCAAGGCCGAGATCGGCTACATGAGCCAGCGTTTCGGGCTTTACGCCGACCTGACGGTGATGGAGAACCTCGACTTCTACGCCGACATCTATAACGTACCCCGCAAGGGCCGCGACGAGCAGATTGGGCGACTGCTGGCCTTCAGCAATCTCACGCCCTTCAAGCGCCGCCTGGCGGGAAATCTTTCCGGCGGAATGAAGCAGAAGCTGGGCTTGGCCTGCACACTGGTCCACACGCCGCGGGTGCTGTTTCTGGACGAACCGACCAACGGGGTCGATCCCGTCTCGCGACGCGACTTCTGGCAAATCCTTTACCAACTGTTGCGCGAGAAGGTAACGATCTTCGTCTCCACGGCCTATCTCGACGAGGCCGAACGATGCAATCGCCTGGCCCTAATCCATCAAGGGCGGATGCTGGCCTGCGGCACGCCGGATGATGTCAAGCAATTGATGCGAGGCACGATCCTGGAAATCCGCACCCAAGAGCCTCGCCAGGCCGCCGCGGTTTTGCGGCAGCAGTTTCCTGCCGCATCGGTCGGGCTGTTTGGCGATCGCGTGCATTTTGTCAGCACGGACGGCCAGAATGAGGCTGAACACGTTGGCAAGACCTTGCGCGACGCCGGCCTCCCGCCACAATCCGTGCGAACCATTCCGCCCACGTTGGAGGACGTGTTTGTTTCGGCGATCGGGACGGGACAAAGAGCCGTAGGGTGGGACGAGCTCGCCCCCGGCGAGCGACGGCCCACCGCCATCGAAAATATTCAAAGCAATGGTGGGACGGCGCTCGCTACGCGATCGGGTCCCACCCTACCCCTACAGCCTCCCGCGGCCCCAATCGCCGTCGTCGTCGACAAGCTCGAACGCCGCTTCGGCAGTTTCATGGCGGTGAACCAGATTAGCTTCGAGGTCAACCGTGGCGAAATCTTTGGCTTCCTTGGACCTAATGGAGCAGGCAAGTCGACCACCATCCGCATGCTCTGCGGAATCCTTGCGCCGACCGGCGGCCGTGGCAGCGTGGCTGGCTTCGATATCCGCACACAGCCCGAGGAGATCAAGGCCAACGTCGGCTATATGAGCCAGAAGTTCTCGCTCTACCAGGATCTGACGGTCGAGGAAAACATCGACTTCTACGCCGGCATTTATCGCATCGGAGCCAAGGAGAAGGCCGAGCGGAAACAATGGGTGATCGAGATGTCGGGCCTGGAATACCATCGTCACCGGCCGACCGCGATCCTTTCCGGCGGATGGAAACAGAGGCTAGCCCTGGGCTGCGCGATCTTGCACAGGCCGCCGATCCTCTTCCTCGACGAACCAACCTCCGGTGTCGATCCTATCAGCCGCCGCCAGTTCTGGGACTTGATTTATCAATTATCCAGCGAAGGCGTGACCGTCTTCGTCACCACGCATTACATGGATGAAGCCGAGTATTGCGACCGGCTGGCGTTGATCTATCGCGGCGAACTGATCGCCCAAGGCACGCCGGAAAAGCTCAAGCACGAGGCCATGCAGGAGGACGTGCTGGAGGTGGTCTGCGAGCGTCCCGAGGCGGCCATGGAGGCATTGGCCGGACTGGTCTCGGTGAAGGAAGTCGCATTGTTCGGCAATAGCTTGCACCTGGTGGCCAAAGACGGTGATCGTGCGGCTGCTGAAACTCGTTCGCGACTGGCCGAACAGGGGTTTCGCGTGCAGCAGATCGAGAGGATCGTGCCGTCGCTAGAGGATGTCTTCGTTTCGCTGATTGAAGCCCGCGACCGCGCAGAACAGCCGCAGGAGGAGGTGCGACGATGAACACCCGACGCGTGAGGGCCGTAGCCCGCAAAGAGTTCCTGCATATCCTCCGCGACCCACGAAGCCTGGGCATGGCGATCGCCATCCCGATGCTGATGCTATTGCTGTTCGGCTTCGCCTTGACGTTGGACGTTGACCACGTGCCACTGGTGGTTTGGGACCAGAGCCACACGCCCGACAGCCGGGAACTAGTGAGCCACTTTGCCGGCTCGCCCTACTTCTCGCTCGTGCGTTACATCGATAACGAGCGCGACATGGACCGCGCCATCGACTCCGGCGAGGCTCTGATGGGCTTGGTGATTCCCTACGATTTCGCACGGCAGCTGGCCACCGACACCAAGGCCCCGTTGGAAGTGGCCATCTCGGGCGTTGACTCGAACACAGCCACGATTGCCCTGGGCTATGCAGACGCAATCATGGAGATCTACTCGCAGAAGTGGATGATCCGCCGCATCGGCCGCCTTGGTCCGATGAAAGTCCGCATTCCGCTGGAGGTCCGCGGCCGAGTCTGGTTCAATGCCGACCTGGAGTCGAAGAACTATATCGTGCCTGGACTGATCGCCGTAATCATGATGGTCATTGCCGCCATGCTCACCTCGCTTTGCTTTGCACGGGAGTGGGAGCGGGGCACCATGGAACAACTCATTTCCACACCGGTACAAGGCTCCGAATTGATCCTCGGCAAGCTCATACCCTATTTCGCGGTCGGCTTACTCGACATGGTGCTGGCAGTCCTCCTTGGGCAGTTCATGTTCCAGATTCCACTCCGTGGCAATGTCGCCTTGCTATTCGGCGTGGCCTCGATATTTCTCGTTGGCGTGTTGACGATGGGCATCCTCATCAGCATTGTCACCAAGTCCCAACTTCTGGCGAGCCAGTTGGCCATGACGACAACCTTCCTGCCAGCCTTCCTGCTTTCTGGGTTTATTTTCGCAATTGTCAATATGCCCCGGCCAATCCAGTGGATCACGTATCTCGTGCCGGCGCGCTATTTCATCGGCATCCTCAAGGGGATTTATCTCAAGGGCGTGGGCCTGGAAATCCTCGCCATGGACACGATTCTGTTGATCGTTTTCGCCATGACGATGGTGTTTCTGGCCCAGTGGAAGTTCAAAAAGAAATTGACTCCCTAAAACGGAAATTATTCCGTCCAAACGGATTGAAATCCGTTCTACTAAAATGTTCGAGCGTATCCGCCAGATGCTGATTAAGGAGTTCATCCAGGTCTTTCGCGACCCGCGGATGCGCGCCGTGATCTTCATCGTACCGTGCATGGAGGTACTGGTGATCGGCTACGCAGTGAACATGGACCTCCGCGACATCCGCACGGCCATCTACGATCGAGATAACACGCCGGTCAGCCGCGAGCTTCTGGCTCGCTTCTCGGAGAGCGGCTATTTCAACGTCGTGGACCGGGTGGACGACGACCGGCAGATGCAAAACCTCATCGACCGCAGCACGGTGCAGATCGTGCTGCGGATCAACCACGGCTTTGCTGGCGACATGGAGGCAGGGCGGACCGCCGCCATTCAGGTGATTTGCGACGGCACCGATTCCAACACCGCTGGCATTGCCATGAGCTACGTCAACCGCATCACCAGCGACTATGCGAGGCAGATGCTCACCAAACGCATCGAGCGCACCCAAGGCGTGGCCGACCCGCCGGTACGAATCGATTTCCGCCCTCGAGCCTGGTTCAACGAAAACCTGGAAAGCCGCAATTACTTCGTTCCGGGGGTGATCGTGATCGTGGGGACCGTGAACTTCGCCAGCGCGGGTGAGCTGGAAGGCGAGTCTGGCTCGGCCTCGACCTCAACGTGCCCCAGCGCATGGGCCAAGTGCGGGCTCGCCAGCGGCGAGCCATCCCGAGCCGGCAGCATCAACGTGAGCGAGCCAACACCCGCATTGTCCATCGGCAGCGCAGCCCCGAGCGCATCCCGCAGCCGATCGACGCCCGCAGCAAACGGGTGTGGGACACCCGAGGCCGTGCCTTTGCCTTCACATCCGACATCCGACATCCCACATCCCACATCTCCCTCGCCCCATAGATGCACCGCCCCCTCGGACCAGTGCGCATGGACGACGAGCAGCGAGAGCGAAGGTGACAAGGCGGCTGAACTCACGCGGTGGACTCCCCCGAAAAGTGGCATGGGCCTACCGGCCCATGTCGCGGCCGCCGCGG
>JANXQG010000435.1 GCA_025356915.1 Planctomycetota bacterium
GTTCGAGAAAGCTCAATTATTGGCCGCGTAGAGTATAGAACCGGAAGAGCCGTATTTTCTCATTTCGACTCTGCTCGTGCTCGGATACGTATCGTAGTCTCCCATTTTAACGAATTGGCTCGTCAAATTCAAGCAGGCAACTGACGAAATCAATGAAATACCCGTCCAAATTGCCATAGCATTGTAAAACATTTTCGCGTAGGATGCCCGCGCTAAAGTCGGTAATCTTTGGCTGGATTGGTTGGTGTCGGGCGATAGGATGTCGCCACCAATAGCAGGTTGGCTCTCACAAGTTGGACATGATTCGTCAAGGAGGACGGTCATGAATACGCTCAAAAATATCGTGTTTTTCGGCCTTTTGCTCGCGGTGCTTGGCGGGGTCTACCTCTCGCTGAACCGTTCGCCGGAGCCTGCGTTGCCACCGGGGCTGTCGGGAGATACAAGGCCGCCGACGATTAATATTCCCGGTCTGACGAATGCCCCGCTGACAGCGATCTCGGCTGGCCAGGAAACCAACGGCATTGCTGGTTTCCCAGCGCAACCGCAGCCAATGTCGATTCCGCCAGCCGGCGGCTCAACGGCCCCGCCGTTCCAGCCACCCGTGGCCACTGGCCCAACGAATGTAGTGCCGGCATTTCCGTCCGGCGGCACGGGTGCATTGGCCGCCCCGCCGCCTGCCGCGCCGTTAGGCTCGAATTACCCGGCGGGCGCCCGAGATCCGTTTGGTGCGGGAAGTGGCCCGGCTACTTCCAATCCTGCGGTTCCGCTAGGTGCCGTGCCGCCAGTGCCGGTCAACACGTCGTCATCAACCAGTCTCGAACTGATCATGCAGCAAGTCAGGTTGAAGGTTGGAGAGAACCGATTTGCCGACGCGCTGTTGATCCTTAGTCAGCTTTACGGCAGCCCCGACCTGCCAGCGTCCCAGGCGCGAGAGGTTACGCGGATACTGGACCAGATGGCCGCCAAGGTGATCTACTCACGCGAGCACTGCTTGGATAATCCTTACTTGGTTCAGGCGGGCGACACCTTGGAGACCATCGCCGACCGCTATAAGGTGCCAGCCTTGCTTCTGGCACGCATCAATGGCATTGGCGATCCACAAAACCTTCCGCCGGGCAAGGAGCTTAAGGTACTCAAAGGCCCCTTCAGCGCGCACATCAGCACCGATCGCTCGGAGATGACGTTGATGCTCGACGGCCGCTATGCGGGCCGATTCAGCGTCGTGTTAAGCAATGACTTGAGCCAAGCCCCGAACTTATGTACGGTTCGCGATAAGCGAGTACGGACAGCAGTCGCCGGTAGTGAATCGGACAGGGCGTGGATCGAATTGGAGAACGCCAACGGCAAAATTAGCATGCAGGGGACCAACGACACACGGGTTACGACGGGCACGAATAGCCGGAGCTCGATCTGGCTGAGCGAGCAGGACTTGGACGACGTGATTGGAATTCTTTCCGTAGGATCGCGTGTAATTATCCAGCGGTGACGCCTCGCACGATCCATATCGGTGCCAGCTTTGCCATCGTGCTGATGGCTTATTGGACCTACGCGCTGTTGGCGGTGCCGTGGGTCGAACCGCCGCCCCCGCTGCCCAAAGAGACAACCGGCACGACCGTTGAGTTAATCGAGACGAAGCGCAACGATCTTGCGGTTCTCTTCCCACCCGACTCCTGGCAGCTTCGCGACGCCAAAACCATCAATAGCAACGGCCAGGCCATGCTGCTGTGGCAGAAGTATCAAAACCACGACAACGGCTGGGTCGATCTTAAGCCGCTGACGATCATCTTCATGACCGATGAGACCGCGATCGATCCCATCGAGCGATTGCGCCACGCCGTGGTGTTGGAAGTGCCGGAGGGCGCGAATCTGCGTTTCGACCGGCCGCTAGATCTGAATAAAAACGGCATCGGGCGGCTGATTGAAGGGCGACTTCGCGGGCCGGTGCGGATCCGCAGCCAAGGAAAGCGGCCGAACGGTCAAGACGACTTGCTCGTGAATACTCACGACGTCGATCTCAGCGAACAGCGAATCACCACGGCCAGCGAGGTCGATTTTCGCTGGGGCCTTCACTCGGGCCGCGGGCGGCAGTTGGAGATCAAGCTTTTGCCTCGTTTGGGACCGCGAGTCGCGAATCAGGACGGACCGAACATCGGCGGCATCGAGCAGTTCCAGCTCGAACACGTCGAACGGTTGCACCTGGATATGAGTTCGGCTTCCGCCGCGACGGCCAAGGACAGCACCCCCCAGTCGCAGCCAACTGGCTCGGCGATGCTGGGCACGCTCTCCTCGCCCGCCGCGCCGGTCGAGATTACCTGCCGCGGGCCATTCCGGTTCCATTTGATCGAGCAGGTAGCCACCTTCCGCGACCAGGTTGACGTGCTGCGGATTCAGCCCAACGGCCCATGCGACCGCATGAGTTGCGAGCTACTTTCGATCTTTTTCACGCGGCCAACCGCACGGCCTGGCGCGGCACCGCCCTCAAAACAGACCGCACCGGGATTTGATCTCCAACCTACCCGCATCGTAGCCCAGGGCACACCCACCACGCTCAGCGCGCCGATGGATCATCTGCAAGCTCGGGCCGGGAGATTGCAATATAACCTGATCGACGGAGAGATTTATCTGGAAGACACTCAGGAGGTGATGCTGCAAAAGGAATCGAACGAAATCCACACGCAAAGCCTACGCTATACGCCGGGATCGCCAGGCCACACGGGACAATTTCAGTTGATTGCCGGAGGCCCCGGATGGCTGCGCGGTAATATGGCCGACCGGCCGGGCCAACAGATTGAAGCCCGTTGGCGCGAGAAGCTGGAGATTCGGCCCCAGGACCACAACCAGGTGATTTCGCTCACCGGCGGGGCAACACTAAAACTCCAGGCCATGGGACAGCTCGATGCCCGGGATATTCACTTCTGGCTGCATGAAACACCGCAAGACGCCGCGGGGCGGAGCAGCTTTCAACCCGATCGACTGCTTGCCGAAGGTAGCGTCGTGGGCACATCGCCCCAATTCTCCAGCAAGGTACAGCGGTTGGAAGTCTGGTTCACCAGCGCGGCGCCTGTCGCGCTCGCTGCTTCCGCGGCAGGAGTTGCCGTAGCCAACTCACCCAAGCCCTATCTGCCATCGACTACTGCCTCTCCACCTTTAGCCCGTCTCTCGCAAGGAGAGAGGGGAGTACCCGTGCCGGCGATGTCACCAAACCTGCCACTAGGTACGCAAGATCCAGTGGCGGTCGGTGGTCGGCAGGCGCATCTGGAAATCAGCGGCCGCCTGCTGCAAGCACGCGTGCTCCTGAGAGATCAGCAGCATGGAGACCTGACCGAGGTCACGGTCGTCGACAACGTGAAACTGCAAGAAACGCAAACGGCTCAGCCTAACGATCTGCCGCTGCTGGTCACTGGCCAATGGCTGCACGCCACGGAGGCAAGCTCGCCGCAGGCCAAGGTGACGGTTAAAGGCGAACCAGCCCACATGGAGGGCCGTGGCATGAGCCTTACCGGGCCAAACATCCAGATCGATCGAGGTACCAATAAGCTCACCATGGAAGGTCCCGGACGGATGGAAAAGTTCCTCGATCGCGACCTGGAAAACCGGCCGCTGAGCCAAGCCGGCACCGTGAAGATCGATTGGCAAAAAGGGATGGTCTTCGACGGCCGCAAGGCCCATTTCCAGGAATCGGTCAACGTCACGGGCAATTCACAACTGTTACAGACCGGTTGGCTCGATATCTACTTTCAGCAGCCGATCAGCTTCTCGGATACCAGGCCGCAGCAGCCACCTCTGGTCGAAAAGCTGATCTGCGGCGACGGCGTCTTCGTCGAGAACCGCACCCTCGAGGCCGGACAGCAGGTTTCCTACGATCGCATTCAGTTGAAGAACCTCGATCTGAACAATATCAGTGGCGATTTTCACGCCGACGGGCCGGGCTGGCTGGTAAGCGTTCGACGTGGCAGCGGCCAAGGTTTCTCCATGCCCGGCGGACCGCTTGCGGAATCCGGACGCACGGCAACAACGCGCCCGGTCGGCTTCGGCTCGCCACCGCCCAGTCCGTCCGATCTCGGTCCGTTAACATGCCTCCATCTGCGATTCATGAAGTCGATCACCGGCAACAAGGTTCGCAAAGATCTTGTGTTCCATGGGCAGGTCCGCACGGCATACGCCCCCGCGCAATCGTGGACGACTACGCTGGAAAGCGACGACCCCAACCGCCTCGGGCCGCAGTCCGTTGTGATGCGATGCGAGAACCTAGCGGTCAACGAAATGAGTCCCGTGTCGGGCAGCAGTGGCGGCAATCTGGAACTGGCCGCGCTGGACAACGTGATCGCTGAAGGGTCGAATTTCACCGCCCGCAGTGCCCGGCTAACCTATACCCAGGCGAAGGAATTACTGATCCTGGAGGGCGACGGCCGGAGCGACGCCGAACTTTTCAAGCAGGAACGCGAAGGGCTTCAAGCATCGCGTTTTGCCGCTCAGAAGATCCTTTACTTCCTTAAAACCGGTCAGGTGAACGCCGATGGCGTGCGTTCGCTGGACATGAATCAAGCCCCCGGCCGGTCGATGGTGCCAGGGAGGAAATAGTGGGCGGTGAGCAGGACCATGACGCCGCGTGGCCCTTCACACTCTTTGAACCTTTCACACTCTTTGAACTTCCCTTCGCCTTCCTTAACCCAGGATGCGTTTCCAACGGGTTTGGTTCCATGCGTTTTTTTCCACCTGGGTCATTTTTGAAAAATCAGGAACATCATCACTGGATTTCTCGGCCGATGGCCGGATAGGGGGCTTGGCCTGTACCGTTGCGTTGTAGGCGGCGCGACGCAATGTTGATTGAAGATCATCCTCTAGGCCCCGATAAGAACGGATATTCAGTCGTCGCAAGGCCGCATGGTAGGATTGCACGGCCTCGGCTGGCTTCAAGTCGCCGTCGGCCAAGGCGCGGAGATGCATGATGAAAGATGGCTGGTGTTCGGAATTGTTGATCATGCGACCGTAGAGGGCGACGCGGGCACCATGTTTCCTCGCTTCCCACAACTGATGGAACGCATCGAATGTGGTGCCCGACGAACCGCCCAAGATACCCACGATCAGCCGCGAATCGTAGCCAGCCAGTTGTTCCATGGCGGCAGGGCCGTGGTAAACGATCTTGAGGAAGATCGGCCGGGCCTTTCCGGCTACGCCTGCCAGGGTACGTGCGATCATGTCGTTGGTGAATCGCGGCAGGTCGCCGATAGCAGCTTGCGGCGCATTGGGATCAAAGATCTCCAGGAAATGGCGGAAATTCTTCTCGGACGCTTCTTCGCGGAACGCCCTGTAGGCCTCCAGCGTGGAATGGTCGAGAGCTAAGTCGTTGTTCAACGTAATCGAGTACAGACCAAGGTCCGCGCCCAAAGTTCGTTCGTGGGATGCACAACGCGATTTGCCGCACATCGCCTGATCAATCGAGGCCGAACGGAAGGGGCGAGATGGCTGCGCAAGGTAACCCGCCCCCTGGGCCGCCCAGACGTCGGTCGGGTCGTTGGCACGAACGGCCGGGGTGACGTGACTGTCATCGAACAACCGCTCATGGATCGTTAGCAGTTCGCTGTTGCTGGCACTCATGAGCATGATATCGATAAGCCCCTGCCGCACATTATTGCGGATCAGTTGCCGGTACTCGTCCAGCGATCGGAAGCGGCCCTCCTGGGAGTGATGCTCCGGACTGCGGCCGGGCGAGGCCATCCCATAGGCCATGTCGGCATCTTTTGCATCGGCCAGGATGAAATCCTTGCACGAAGCATCGGCTAAGATGCGGGCCAGCTTGATATCTAGTGATTTTTCCATAGCCATTCGCAAGTCATCAGTGGGCGATGAGGGACTCGAACCCCCGACCTATTCGGTGTAAACGAATCGCTCTAACCAACTGAGCTAATCGCCCATAACCCCTGTATCCTAACCGAAAAACAGCGTCGATGCAACACTCCCAGGAGAATTGCAAAGTCCAACGCGAAGGGGTCATGTCCATGTTTTCGGGCAAGGATCTCGGTTGAATTTCATGCGTTCTCGCCGAAAAATGGACCAGACCCCGGACTTTACAGTTCTCCTGACAACACTCCGGAGATCCGTAGCCCTGGCCCAAGGGCACGCTTTGCGGTGGTGAGAGAAGCAGCGGTCGGGTCGGTCGCAGGCGGCGCGGTTGGCGGTGCCTTGGGCAGTTCGTCGTCCGTTTCGATCACTGCGGGTAGGTTTGATGGATCCGCGGGACCAGGCATGTAGGCCCAAAGGTAGTCCAGCGCGACCACAATCGCCACCAAGGCCAGCAGGGAAACGATCCACGGCAGGTGCCGATAGTAGGAAGGAACGACTGGCGCGATCGGAATCGTCCAGGTCCGCTCGCCAGGATCTGCTGGCCGCAAGCCGGCTGCGCGCGCGACCCCAAGCATGTCTTTGACCAAATCCAGCGGCGAAGAATAGCGGTGGCGAGGATCCTTGGCCAACATTTTTTGCAAAATTCGGTTCACATCCTCCGGCAACTCGGGGCGAAACTGTCGCAGGTCGGGCGGCTGGTCAGCCTGATGCTGTAGCAGCTTCTGTAACATCGTGCCACCGAGAAATGGCGGCCGGCCGGTAAGCATGAAGAAAAAGGTGCAGCCCAACGAATAGATGTCGCTGCGAACGTCGGTATTTCTCGGATCACGCGCTTGTTCGGGCGATATGTAGTCGAACGTCCCTAACGTGACGCCGCTTGCCGTCAGGTCGGCGGCGGCATCAACTTCCCGAAGTCGGGCTAGGCCCATGTCGATCAATTTGGCCTGACCGGTGGGAGTGACCAGTAAATTGGATGGTTTGATGTCGCGATGCACGATATTGCGCTGGGCCGCGTGGGCCAGGGCGTCGGCCACTTGCAACGTGTAGCTTACGGCCTCGGCCAGGGGCAGTGGGCCCTTACTTTGGACAAGGTCGCGAACATTGACCCCTTCAATGAACTCGAAGACGATATAGTGTAGTCCGCGATCTTCGCCCACATAGTACACGCGGGCTATATTTTCGTGATCGAGTCGTGCGGCTGACTGGGCCTCGTTCTGGAACCGCAGTACCGTTTCGCGGTCGGCTGCATGTTCTGGCGACAAGATTTTCAACGCCACACTGCGGGCTAATCGCGTATCGAGGGCGAGGAACACTTTGCCCATCCCGCCACCACCGACATATTTTTGTAGCTCGAAGTGCCCCAATCGTTCACCAGGCAAAAATCGGCCGTGCAGTATCCTTATCACCGAATCGGATCGCAAATTGGCCGGCGGCATCCCGGGTTGGGTAATTACGGTCAGTTGATCGTCACCGAGCAATGGCGAGAGGGAACTAACCACAACGGCGCGGTCTGCCGACGAACCTGTCGACGACAGGAAAACCTCGGGCTGGACCGAGGAATTTACCGGACCGCGTGTGCTGGAGGCCGATTCGATCATAGATCCCTTGCGGTCAGAACTAAAAACTTGCGCCATCCATCCAGAGTTATAGACTATGGACTAGGTGGTG
>JANXQG010000446.1 GCA_025356915.1 Planctomycetota bacterium
ACCAGATCGACCTTATCCTGCTTATCGAGGATGCGAAACTCGATCGAAGTAGGATCAATCACCATGTTCCCACCGCTTTCGCTGTAGTTCCCTCCTCCCCAGAAAGAGTCAGGATTCCCTCCGCTTCCAAAGTTGATCGAAAGCAAGGCCATCATCTTTCCCGCCCGACGGCAATCGTGGATAATGGCCAGACCATGATGTTTCGACGACAAATTCTCCGACACGGACTGAAATTCCTCGACGGGCGGGAAACATACCTTCCCGTCAAGCCAGCGGCCCTGGAAAAACGGATGCTGGAGGACTCGCGACTCTCCAACCGCGAACGCGCGATGCTCGCACGGCTTTTCGAGAGGATCGCTGCCCGATTTCATATGGAATTTCGCCAGCGGCTCGAACATCTGAAATCGGTATACGAGCCGTTTGATCCGGACGTGGACACCGTAGCCCCGAAACCGCAAGCAGAGGCGTCTCCAAATGTCGAGGATCTGGCTCGATCGTTTGCGGAACTGCTGCACGACGCGAACTACGCGGAAATGCCACGGGAACAAATCGTCGCCTGCGCGGAGTATCAAGCCCGCCGCGACATCGTCGTCCATGCAAGTCTCAGCGATTACGCCGACCTGCGGGTATTCTATCGCGGCATTCATTGCGAGGAGCGACAAATCCGCCCGTGGTATGCCCCGTGGCGAACGCGGCGCATCACGCAGCACGTTCTTTCTCGCGTTGCTTTGCTGGTTCGCCTGGTCAAGCAGCCGGAGGCGGTATTCCTAAAGCTGTTCAAGAATGTCGTGGCTGAAGACCTCGAGATGCTGCTGCCGCATGTCCGCATCCGCATGAAGCTGCTCGACCAGTTGAAGATTGGCTCGTCGGTTGTCGGCGGCCTGGTAACCGCTTCATGGAAGGCGTGGTCCGCTGCCGCGCTGTCGCCGTGGATGGCACTGGTGGTTGGCTCGGGCTTCGCGGGCGCGTGCGTCAAAGGCGTGACGGGCTTCTTTTCCAGCAAGGCCCGCTATATCCATGCTCTGACGGCCAATTTGTACTTCCAGAACCTGGCCAACAACGGTAGCTTGTTAGCCTACGTGCTCGACGCCGCTGAGGCTGAACAGTGTAAGGAGTTGCTGCTGGCGTACTTCTTGCTGTATATCGAGCGTGCCCAAGACCTCACGCAGGAGCGACTCGACCGCCGGTCGGAGGACTGGCTGGCTAACGAGTTTCAGGTGAACGTCGATTTCGACATCCATGACGCAGTGCAGAAGCTGGTCGATAAGCGGCTTGTTGTCCGGCAGGAAAGCGTAGACTCAGCCGTGGAAACGACTTTCCCGGTACTCAAGGTCTATGACCTGCCCTCATCGCTCCGCCGGTTGGACGAGGCTTGGGACAACTGTTTCGAGGACGAGGTAGCAGTCTCCAGCGGTGGCGATCGGCTGGCCGACGCCCATTGGCCGCTGTTTGAAGCATCGCCTGTGATACGGCGGGTGGACGACGGCCAAGCGAAACAAACGGCGATTGGCAAGCCGCAAACCGTAACCGGTCAGCGGACCAAGTGAGAGAGAATTGCCGTGCCTGACTTCCTCACGCAACTCAATAACTCAACTCTGTCCCACAATAAAATTAAACCCCGGACCCTAGAGGGAACTGTAAGGCCCTTTGATCACGGTGACACCTTCAATCAACCGTGAGTCAATCTTGCTGACGGCCGCAAGCCCGTCCGTATCGCAAGGTTGACTTGGAATCCTGGAGATGGGATACTCGCGGAATGTCGGCTGGACTTGCCCCGCGTCGTCGCCTCGGGCAAGCCAGGCCAGTAACTCGCGATCATCTCCATCTCAGAAGCACAGGTGTAGCAATGGTTTTTCGTTTTTTGTCAGGGGGGTTCTTGGGTAGTAAAGTTTTACTAGGTCACTTACTACACAGAATAACTAAACCTCTACTCATCGCCACCCTCATTTTGTCAATAGTATCTGAAAAAATAGGTCTTTGCGAGGTACATCCCAGTGTACCTAATATAGTGTTTATACTTGCCGACGATCAGAGAGCCGACACCATCGCCGCCCTCGGCAATCCGGTTATCCGCACACCCAACCTCGACCGCCTCTGCCGCGCGGGCTTGGCGTTCAACCGCGCCTACATGCAGGGCGGTTTCCATGGCGCAACCTGTGTGCCCTCGCGCGCGATGCTATTGTCTGGCCAGTCGTTGTTCCACGTGGATGAGCAACTGTTGCGCGACGAGACATGGCCGGCCGCCTTCGGCCGGGCAGGTTACAAGACGTTCATGAGCGGCAAATGGCACAACGGCCCGAAATCTTTGCCCTTGTGCTTTCAAGCCGCACGCGGCGTGTTTGCCGGCGGCATGACCAACCCCATGAAGGCACCGCTCAGCAATCTGGCCGGCAACCACCTCACGCCGCCACGATTGGCCAACAAACACGCATGCGCGGTCTTTGCTGACGAGGCTATCCGCTTCCTGCGCGAACACCAAAGCGGGCCATTCTTCTGTTACGTGCCGTTTGACGCCCCCCACGATCCGCATATCGTGCCCGACGATTTTCCTGTCCGCTACGACCCCGACAAAATCCCGCTGCCGCCGAACTTCCTGCCGCAACATCCGTTCGACAATGGTGAAATGAGAGTCCGCGATGAAATCTTGCTGCCCCATCCGCGTTCACCCGCGGACGTGCGCCGGATGATTGCCGACTATTACCGCTACATTTCCTACCTCGACATGCTCATCGGCCGCGTGCTCGATGCACTGGAGGCGTCGCCGCATGCCAAGAATACCATCGTCGTTTTCACTGCCGATTCGGGTGTCGCCCGCGGCAGCCACGGCCTGATCGGCAAGCAGAATCTCTACGAACACTCCCTTCGCGTCCCACTTATCGTTGCCGGTCCTGGCGTCGCTGCCGGCAAGCGGACCGATGCGATGTGTTACCTTTATGACGTCCTGCCGACACTCGGCGCGATGTGCGGCGTCCCGGCCCCGCCAAAGAGCGAAGGAATGGACCTGACCGCCACGTTGCGCAATCCGGATCGCGCCGCCAGGCCAGAACTGTTGTTCGCCTACAAAAACGTGCAACGGGCTATCGAGACTCCGCAGTGGAAGCTGATTCGCTATCCTAAGGTCGATCAGACCCAACTCTTCGACCTTCAGACCGACCCGCAGGAAACCATTAACCTCGCCGATAAACCTGAACACCGCGGCAAGTTGAAGGAGATGACGGCGAGGCTGAAACAATTGCAGCGGAACTTCACCGACACCGAACCGTTGCTAATTGCCACTTGTGCGGAAAAGCCAACCCATCCGAATATTCTCTACATCATGGCCGATGACCATGCGGCCCACGCCATCAGCGCCTATGGGAGCCGGATCAATCAAACGCCCAACCTCGACCGTCTTGCCCACGATGGCCTGCGCCTTGAAAACTGTTTCTGCGTGAACTCCATCTGCACGCCGAGTCGGGCTTGCATCCTGACCGGCAAGTACAGCCACAAGAACGGCGTGCCGGTGTTCAATCACATCGACGGCACGCAACCCAACGTAGCCAAATACCTTCAGGCATCCGGCTATTACACGGCCATGATCGGCAAGTGGCACCTCGGCAGCGCACCAACCGGATTCGATCGCTGGATGATTCTGCCGGGGCAGGGCACCTATCACAATCCGGCCTTTTTTGACTTCCAGGGCAAGCACGTCTTTCAAGGCTACGTAACCGACGTCATCACCGATCTGGCGATCGACACCCTCAAGCAGCGGCCGAAGGATAAACCATTTTTCATCATGTGCCATCATAAGGCCCCGCACCGTAACTGGGTGCCGGATGCCAAACATGCTGAAATGTACGACGATCGCGATATCCCCGAACCACCGACCTTGCGCGACGACTATGCAACCCGCTCGGACGCCGCCCGCGAGGCCACGATGACGATCGGCAAGCATCTGACTCGCACCGATCTCAAAATGGATCCACCGCCCGGCCTCGGCAGCGACGCCTTGCTCAAGTGGAAATACCAACGCTTCATCAAGGACTATCTCCGCTGCATCGCCTCGATCGACGACAACATGGGTCGCCTATTGAAGTATTTGGACGACAGCGGCCTGTCGCAGAACACGGTGGTGATTTATACCAGCGATCAGGGCTTTTTCCTCGGCGACCATGGCTGGTTCGACAAGCGGTTTATTTACGAAGAATCGATCCGTATGCCGTTTCTTATCCGCTGGCCCGGAGTGATCGAGCCGGGGAGCGTCGAGAAGGCGATGGCCTTAAACGTCGATTTTGCGCCGACCTTCCTCGACATGGCGGGTGCTGCGGTGCCTGGCGATATGCAGGGTCGCAGCATCGTGCCGCTATTGCGCGGCGATCGACCGGCCGATTGGCGTAAGAGCTGGTACTACCGTTATTACCACGATCCGGGTCACCATAACACTCGTGCCCATTATGGCGTGCGGACCGAGACCCACAAGCTCGTCTACTTTTGGAAGAAGAACCAATGGGAGTGCTACGACCTGGTTCACGATCCGGAGGAACTGCATAACATTTACGAGGATCCGACCCAGGCATGCCTGATTGCCGAACTTAAGAAGGAGCTATATCGCCTGAAGAAGGAGTTGCAGGACAACGATGAGTTCGCGGAGCGGCAACCGCCCGAGGACGTCGACGGTCCGCCAGGAGCC
>JANXQG010000448.1 GCA_025356915.1 Planctomycetota bacterium
CCTACTTGATATTCTGGCGGGTGGTTGAACTTAAGGCAGCGGGTAGTACGGCTGCGAACCAGCATTCGACGGCCCTACGGGCACCGCTGGCGGCATTGAGGGCGGCGGCTGGTAGATTCCCCCGCTGGCCGGAGGTATTACCGGCGCGGTGCTGGGTGGCGGAGTGTAGATCGGCTCGGCCGGCATGGCAGGGCCAGGCGTTCCAGGCGGAAGTTGATAATAAGGCTGCCCGCCAATCAGCGGGCCGCCAGGAGTTCCTGGAGCCGGAGTGAATATCTGACCTCGCGATGGCGGATTAACCCGATAGCCAGGCGTAGCGACGCCTGGCACCGTTGGCGTACCTCGACGCAGGTTCTCGGCCCGAGCGAGCAGTTCTCCTTCCGGAATTACTCCTTGAGGCTGCAATTGATAGTCGTAGGTACGCACGTCGCGGAGCTTACCGGGAACCAGGGTTTCTGAAAAGAAATCCAGTGGCGGAATTTCATACCACGGCGGAGGCACGGACTGGATCACCGTCAGCGTTTCACAGCCATCTTTGACTAGGCGGATCTTGCGGCTGCCGTAATAGATTGGCGAGATGGCGACCGGAGTAAGGCCGACCTCGTTGTCGTCCACGTAAGCCAGTGCTCCCGGCGGATTGGTACGGATAATCAACCGTCGTTCAACGCATCCGCCGCCAGCCAAGACCAAAATGGTCACGGCAACGGTCAGAACCCAAGCAGCTCGCGTTGTCGACCAGCTTCGACGCATGGTAAACGTGCCCATTCCTAGCCCCTAAGGAGAGGGGATAAATAAAAAGTATGAATAGAGCGGGAGTATATCGTTCTGTATCCAATGCTTCCAGGTCAATTTGGCTGCCCCTGGCACAGGAGAACTGCAAAGTCCAACGCGAAGGGGTCGGGTCGATGTTTTCAGGCAAGGATCTCTGGTGAATTTCATACGTTCTCGCCGAAAAATGGACCGGACCCCGGACTTTGCAGTTCTCCTGGCCTGTTCTCCTGGCCCCTGGCAAGCATTCTCGTGCTGAGTTAATATATAGTGTGAGAATTCACGGCCTTTATCAAGAACGGTATTTCCATGTCGCAATCAGGTCACTCGACAGACCATCAAACCGACAGCGTCTCAGGCCGGTTGGAGTATGCCTCGTTGTCCGACGTTGGCTTGCGACGGTCAAATAACCAGGACTCGCTGGCCGTGATGCCGGCCACCAGTCACAAATTATGGCAGCAGCGGGGGGATTTATTCGTCGTGGCCGATGGCATGGGGGCCCACGCTGCCGGTGAGTTGGCCAGTAAGCTTTCCACGGACACCTTGCCGCTAGTCTATCACAAGCTAGTGGACCGCACGCCAGCAGAAGCAGCTTTAGCCGCCGTCGAAGAGACCAACGCACAAATCCATGGTCGCGGCCAGGCGAGTATCGACTTCAAAGGGATGGGAACCACCACGACTGCCCTCATATTGCTGCCTTATGGGGCCTTGCTGGCGCATGTGGGCGACAGCCGGGCTTATCGTCTTCGCGGCAATTGCTTCGAGCAATTGACATTCGATCACAGTCTGGTGTGGGAAATGCGAGCGGCCGGGCAGTTCCAAGGGCCGGTGCCTGACTACGTGCCAAGGAACGTAATTACCCGCTCGCTTGGCCCCAACCCCAAGGTTCAGGTCGATTTGGAAGGTCCGCTCCCCGTTTCGCCAGGCGACACGTTTTTGCTGTGCAGCGATGGCCTTTCCGGCCCGGTGAAAGACGAAGAGATGGGCATGATCCTCAGCAGTATGCCGCCGGCAGAGGCCGTCCGTGCGCTGGTCGATTTGGCAAATCTCCGTGGGGGACCAGACAATATCACCGCGATCATTGTCAAGGCTGTGGGCCAGGTCTGGCAGACGTCGTCCAACGACATGCCTCGCCCCCGTGCTGATATTCGGCCCGTGAACCCCATGATCTGGATTGCCATGGGCGTATTGGCCCTGATCGGTTTGGGGCTCTTGGCCATGCAGAATTTCATCCCCGCCGCGCTTTGTTTGGTTGCCGCAGCGTTGCTGGGGGGCGGCGGGTTGATCTATCGTCAGGGCGGCGAGAAAAAGGGTCCGCCGATGAACGGCCAGCGTTACGGCCGCGGCCCCTATACAGTGGTGGTTTGCATACCGTCGCCGGAATTTGTCCAGTATCTGGCCAAAACCTTGAAAGAACTCCGCGAAGCCGCCACACAGGCCGATATGACGGTTAATACGGAAGGGTTCAACGCCATCCTCAATCGCGCGGCCGCCAGCAATCAGGCCAGCGATTATGCCCAAGCAGTGCGATATTACAGCCAGGGCATCGGCTTCCTAGTGGCCGAATTTAAGCGGCAAGGCAAATCGCGGCCGGGAGCTTCGCGACGTTAACGATTGGAATGCGACAATGACACAACCCAGAAATCTCGTGGTCGCCCAAAGTGGCGGCCCAACCCCCGTTATTAACAGTAGTTTGCAAGGCATCATCGAGGCGGCTCGCGACACGGTCGCCATCGGTACCGTCTATGGTGCCAGTCACGGCATCGAAGGCGTGCTCAAAGAGGAACTCTTCAATCTTTCCGCGCAGCCCTGTGATGAGGTTGCCCTCTTGCGGTTCACGCCCGCCGCCGGTTCGATCGGCACCTGTCGCTACAAGCTGAAAAAGGGCCAGGACGAAGATTTTCAGCGGGTGATCGACGTCTTGCGTGCCCACGACGTCGGCTATTTCATGTACATCGGCGGCAACGACTCGATGGATACGGCCAACAAGATTGCACAGTTGGCTCACCAACGCGGCCTGGACTTGGTGGCCGTTGGTGTGCCGAAGACGATCGACAACGACATCGGCGACAGCCAGTTCCGTTTGATCGATCACACGCCGGGCTACGGCTCGGTGGCCCGTTACTGGTTGCATGCGGTGCAGAACGCCAATGAAGAGAACGCCGGTTCTTCTCCGGCCGATCCGGTACTGGTGCTCCAGGCCATGGGGCGGAAGATCGGCTTCATTCCGGCCGCCGCCCGATTGGCCGATCCGGCCCGTGAGATGCCGCTGCAAATCTACTTGGCGGAAAGCCCCTGTTCGCTCGAGCAACTGGCGGACCAAGTCAACGATCAGTTGCGGCGATCCGGCCGGTGTATTGTGGTCGTGAGCGAAGGGTTCGATGTGGGCGATGTCGGCCGCATGCAAGATGCTTTTGGGCATACCGCGTTTGGCTCCAGCAAATTGACGGTTGTTCAGATCGTGGTGAATTATCTCAATGAGATCGGCTTGGCGGCCAAAGGAACTGCTCGCGGCAACGTCCCAGGCACCGATCAGCGGCACTCCATGGCCTATGCCTCGCCGGTCGATCTGGA
>JANXQG010000449.1 GCA_025356915.1 Planctomycetota bacterium
AGGGTGATAACTTCCGTCCTCCCTATGAAAGCCGCGAGCATCAGCGGTATATCAAGGAGTATCTGACGGGTGCTCCGGCGTCATCCCAAGGCGGCGGCCGGCCTAGCGTGCAATTTATTCACCAGATAACGAATTAGCAGGCGCCAACTCCCCGTCCACCGCGTCGAAATGCGGCGAGGCCACCTCCCCCTGGACTTTGTCGAGCTACGGTACATGCATTCCCCGACCGTCCCCCGTCGTTCATCGCTCGACGAGCGGTGCTCGGCGTGGGAGCCCCCAGGGTCTCCTGGTTTCCGTGCAAAGAGTTTCCACGCATGCGCAGGGTCTCGGACTCAGCGGCGTCCATAAGCGGCTTGCGATTGGCGTCGCTCATAGTGTTGCCTTCCCCTTGTCAGAACAATGTCGGCACGCCGAAGAAATGATTTTGGAGCTCAATGGCTGGCCTACGTGTGCCCCTGTCAACGCTTCAAGCGATGTTACCACCGCCGGCGCATGACTCGGGGTTGGAATGCTTCGCTAGGACGTAGTCTTGATCTGGCGGAGTTCCTGCATCCGCGGCGATGCCTCCCAGAATTCCCGCACCGACTGCGAGTTGGCACTGCCCAAGGGCAGCGCGAAACCCGGGCATGGATAGAAGTCGCCGCTGGCTCCCAGGCACAGCATATATGTTCCCACGCCGCAGATCGGCAGGCCAGGGTCTCTTTCGCGTCGTTCGCCCTCTGGATTCTCCAGGGTAGCGCGGTACTTGTCACTGTACTCAAAAATCGTTTCCATCGCTTGTTCGCATTCGTTCAGTGACAAACGATGTGCGAGGTTGTCCTGGCCAAAATCGGTCTTTGCCATGAGAATCAGGTCGGGATCCACCTTGATCCCAAGCGCTTTACCCCATTGTAGTACCGCGCCGATGCCACTCAGGTTTTGCCGCATTGCCGGGCACCCAATTTGGACCTGGATGTTCTCGGCGACCAGTCTTTCCACCGCGCGACGCGTCTTTGCGAGGCTGCCGGGAAAGCGAGTGATTCCATCATGGACAGCCTCATCGAGGCTATACACCGATACCTGAATCAAGCCGACATTGAATTCCGTGAACAAACGAATATGGTCGTCGGAGAGCAGCACAGCGTTAGTCAAAAGACTGATCGACAGGTCGTTCTTGCGAGCCCTTTCGAGCAACACGGCAAGATCGGGGTTCAACAACGGTTCGCCGCCGGTGAAGGTCACCTCTACCGTGCCGAGCGACACCAGTTGGTCGAGAACGTCCAAGATACTGGAGGTTGGCAGTTGCGCCGGTTGGTGCATTTCTTCCCATTTGCGCAACGGAACCAGAAAAGGGGTCGGGATTTTGCAGTTCTCCTGCACGCCGGACAGGCATCTTGACAGGAAATCTTGACAGGCAATCTTGACAGTGGAGCGGGGAAATCACTATATTAGATGGTTAGATGGCTGATCTCTATCTCCGCTGGCCGAGGCGGGAAGGAAAGGTTCTAATGTCCGTCGAATTGGAAGAACTGCGAAAACTGCCGCTCGCCGATAAGCTTCGAATCGTGGAGCAACTCTGGGAAGACATTGCCGATTCCCGCGAACCGTTTCCCTTGCAGCCGTGGCAGCAGGAAGAGGCCCATCGTCGGGCCGAGGAACTCGATCGCAATCCTGA
>JANXQG010000496.1 GCA_025356915.1 Planctomycetota bacterium
TCTGGCCCGGCTGCTCGACGTTCACCCCAGCCTGGGGTCAAAGATTCTTAGAGGCGAACGGTCGCTGACCGTGGAGCACTTGCGAAAATTGTGCGAGCAGTTCAAGGTCAATCCGCGGCTGTTCATGGATTAGGACCGGCGAATCAATAAGTGTCGGGTTTTCGGAACGTACTCATCTCGCTCCGCGAGATGGAATGCATCTCGCGGAGCGAGATGAGAACAGTTATTGATTCGCCGGTCCTTAAGGAATTCACTCGTCCTATCCCACAATGTGTCCGTTGCTTCAAAGCCCACCCCAGAAACTCGTGCCTATCATTCCCTACGCCAACGGCGTTATGTCCCCTAGCCTAGGGCCTGCCGGTAGGTTTCCAGTGCGTCGGGAAACGGCTCCAGGGCGCGCTGAAAAATGCCCAGCGTGTAGGCGATGGTCATGCCATAATTGCAGATCGGCACGCCGGCCTGGCGACATCGGAGCATCCGGGTGAGCATCTCGCGGCGGTTCCACATACATGCTCCACAGTGGACCACCAGTTGGTACTGGTCCAGATCGGCCGGAAAGTCATGGCCTGCCATGGTGCCGATCTCCAGAGGTCCTCCAACAAACTGCCGGAGCCAGCGTGGGATTTTCACCCGTCCGATATCGTCACCGATGGCGTGGTGCGAACATGCCTCGGCCACCAGTACGCGATCGCCCGGCCTGAGCCGCTCAATCGCCATCGCCCCCTCGACGAACTGGCGGAGGTCGCCTTTCTGCCGCGCAAAGAGGATGGAGAACGAAGTCAGCTTGACGTCGGGCGGCGTGTCGCCGGCCACCTTGAGAAACGCCTGGGAGTCGGTCACCACCAAGGCCGGCGGGCGGCGGAGCCGATCGAGCGCGTCGCGAAGCTCACGCTCCTTGACGACCAAGCATATTGCGTCGCCGTCCAGCAGGTCGCGGATCGTTTGCACCTGCGGCAGGATGAGGCGGCCCTTGGGGGCCTCCATGTCGATCGGCACGACCAGCACCACCATCTCGCCCGGCGGAACCAGGTCGGCCGCAATCGCCGGCGGATTGAGGAACTCGTCCGGCGCAGTTGTTATGAGTGCCTCGCGCAGTTCAAGGATGCCGCGGCCTTCCGTGGCCACGGTTTCCACGCATGACATATTCGCCTGCTTGAGTGTTTCCAGTAGCTCGGGCTGCGGCTTGGCAATGTCTCCCTTGTTGAATACGGCGATGGCCGGAATCTTTCTCTCGCGCAGCTCGCGGGCAATACCTTCTTCAAACTCACCCCAGCAGCCCGAAGCGGCGATGATTAGCCCCAGATCCGTGCGGTCGAATACCTGCCGAGTCTTCTGCACGCGCATTTCACCCAAAGCCCCTGCGTCATCAATGCCCGCCGTATCGATGAACAACACGGGGCCGATCGGAAGTATTTCCATCGGCTTTTCCACCGGGTCGGTAGTCGTGCCCGCAATGGCCGAGACGATCGAGACCTGCTGCTTGGTCAGCGCATTCAAAACCGATGACTTGCCCACATTACGTCGGCCAAAAAGACCGATGTGGAGACGGAGTGATTTAGGAGTGGGTTGCATCGCTCAAGGTTCAAGGTTCAAGGTTCAAGGAAAATGCCGTCTCGCTGCTTTCCATTGTACCTTGTACCTTGTACCTTGTACCTTCGATCATTTTCTTATCCGTGGCCAACCGCTACCCAAAAACATACAAAGTCCATGCAATTATGAAACTGCGTTGTTCTCTGCCGAATCCGACCATGCCAAAAATGGAAGGAACTTAATGGCCAAAAAACAAAAAAACAGCGAGAAGCAAGAAGCCGAGCAAGTTGCACCACCTGCCCCCCCGGTAGACGCAATTCCGGCTGCGGAGCCAAACTCAGATCTCCACCCGGTGAAAGGCTTTCCTGTCGTCGGCATCGGTGCATCGGCCGGGGGGCTGGCAGCCTTTGAGGCTTTCTTCGCCGGAATGCCCGCCGATATTGATCCGGCCAACGAAGAATTGGAGACTTCCAAAACTTAGTTTCCGACTGCGACTTGGCACGAGCGGCCGTTGCCAACATCCCAGACGCGAAGACCCTCCGAAGCAGACTTCGGCCCTTGTTGGACGAAGATATTGCGGAGTCGGTCGAGTGCATTCGCGACAATTCGCGCAAGATGGATACCTTACGCCGGACTGTTGTGGCCGGTCTCTGACCGAGTATTGAAAAGCGGTAGCAAGCCACCGCACTCCAAAGGGTTGCGCTAGCAATGCTATCACGCCCGCGAAAAAATATTTTGGAATTTGCTCTATTTGCTATTTGCCTAAGAACTTATTCTCTGTAAAATGACTTGGAGTGTGTGTTTTTCCGTAAGAACCACAGGAGTCTCCGCGATTCGATAGACGACGAGCTAGACCCAAGAACTAGGTCAGCAGTGGCTGCCTCGTGTCGGAAGACGCATCCATGTATCGAACCGCGGCTTGTTCCGGGGTCGATCGTCAAGGAGGATTGGTCATGTTAGTTCTATCTCGTAAGCAGGATAGTTCGATCCACATTGGACGTGACGTGAAGGTCACGATTCTCGGGATCCGTGGGAACCAGGTCAAAGTGGGAGTGGAAGCGCCCTCCACCACGCCGGTATGGCGTGACGAGGTGCCTTCCCGAGTTCAAGATCAGGCAGATACGGAACTTCAGGAGCCGGCGGTCGCGGAGCCTTCGGGCAAGCCTGCCTTCAGGGTGTTACTGGTCGAGGACGATCTGGGGCACGCCAAGCTGATTTGCAGGATCCTCCGGGAGTGCCCCCTAGCGAGGCCCGTGGAGGTGTCCGCGGCGCGAACAGGTGAATTTGCCTTGGAATCACTCGGCATGAACGGTGGCCGAAACCTTATGCATCCTGTCGTGCCGTTCGACCTGATCCTCCTCGACCTCCATCTGCCGCGCATGTCGGGTTTGGACCTTCTCCTGAAAATTCGTACCGACCCGTATTCGTATTTGACTCCCGTCGTCTTTCTAACTTGCGCCGAGGACGACGAGACTGCGGCGAAGTGCCTCGATGCGGGCGCAAACGCCTTTGTGAGCAAGTCGGGAAATCCCGGAGTATTTCGGGCTTCCGTCAATCGCATTGCCGATTTTTGGGGCCACGAGAATCGCGTTCCGCGGAAGTCGTTTTGCCCCGCATGATAAGTAGCTTCGGAGCCATTATGAACAGTGCCCTTGCCGTTCTCTTGACCATCTCGACCCTGATCGCGGCCGAAGCGAAGACGGAATTTGCCTTCCGCGAGATCAACCCGACGGGCATGCAACTTTCCGACGGTGGCAAACCGGTCTTCGTCTACAATTTTGGGATGGTGCTGGCCCCAGGTTTTCCGGAGTCGATGAGGCGGTCGTGTTACCTGCATCCCGTGTATGCGCCCAACGGCGCGTTGTTGAGCGACGACTTCAACGCCGATCATCCGCACCATCGCGGAATCTCGTGGATGTGGCCGGAAGTGACGGTTGACGGCCGCCAAGGCGACCTCTGGATGGTCAAGCGGTTTCAGCAACGTTTCGTGGGCTGGAAGGCGAGGGAGACCCAAGGAGGGACCGCAAAGCTGGCGGTCGAGAACGGTTGGTTCGAGGGCGATCACAAGTTTGTGAAGGAAGATGTCGAGATGGTTGTCCACGGCGTGGAACAAGCGGCAGGCGGGAATGAGCAGCGGGTGATTGACTTCTCGCTGAGCTTTGAGGCCGTTGACAAGCCGGTGCGGATTCTTGGCACCTCGGAAGGAAAGAAGGGGTTTGGCGGGTTCTGTTTCCGCTTTGCCCCGCGCGACGGCGGCACGGCCAAGACGATCATCCGCAGCGAGAAGGGGCTTTCACCCAAGGACGCCGTGCTAGGCAAGCATCACTGGGCCGAGGTTGCCGGAGTCTTTCAGGGGAAGCCGGCCTGGGGACGAATCGACGATCGAGAAGGCAATCCCGGTTATCCCAATAATGGCTGGCTGCTGCGGCATGGTTTCGGGTTCTTAAACGTCTCCTGTCCCGGTCTTGTGCCGCACACGCTCGAACCTGGCAAGCCACTGCTGCTGAAATACCGCGTGACGCTCGGAGCGGGAGAGGGCAGCTCGCCAGCGAAGTGACAAGCAAGGACCGGCGAGTTTTAGTCCTTGTCGTTTCGTATTTCCGATTTGTTTCGTCATTCGGATTTCGGATTTCCCCCTTTCTCCCTTTCTCCCTTTCTCCCCTTTTCCCCCTCCCCTCAGCACGTCACATGAATCAGTGCCGCCTTGCGTGCTTTCGACTTATTGTAGAGATTGATAAGCTGCACGGCCGGTAGGATTTCGCAACGGATCGAGCGCTGGCTTAAATACCGCAGGGCCTGCTCGCTGAGGACAACCTCGCTGGCCTTCGTGCAACCGATAAACAGCACCTCGGGGCCGCCTCGGCAAACCTCCCCAAGCTCCTTCGGCCCAATGGCATGTACGTTCTCGCCGTCGCGTTTGGCGAGATCCTTGTCGCGCGATTTGACTTTGCCGCTGACCAAAATATAAATATCGCGATCGTAAGCCTTCTCGCCGACCACGATTTCCCCAAAACTGAAACGGGCGATCTGGGGATAGGTCGGTTCGACGCGATAACGATTTTTGAATGGACTTCGGCCGACCTGTTTGCGGGCCAAGGCCACCGCGCCGAGGACCACGGCATCGTCGCCAAGGGCCGAGAGCAACACGTGACCGCCGTCACGGGCACCCGGCAATCGGTCGGAGCCGACGATGTTCTCCAGGATTGGCATCATGAACTCGCTACAAGCCTCGATCAGGCCGCCAC
>JANXQG010000527.1 GCA_025356915.1 Planctomycetota bacterium
CGCGGTAGCCCTCGGCGACAAGGTTATACTTAATTCCCATCGCGAGATGCTCTTCGTCCTCAACAACCAGAATGTGCTCTTTGTCGGCCATGAAAAGAGTTCAGCCGCGGAAGCGGTTCCTGACAAGTCGATTGTTTACTCCGAAAAGTACTGTTTTCAACCCCCCATTGTACAAATGCAACCTTTCCCGCGTCAATCTCAGGAGAACTGCAAAGTCCAACGCGAAGGGGGCCGGTCCATGTTTTCGGGCAAGGATCTCGGGTGAATTTCATGCGTTCTCGCCGAAAAATGGACCGGACCCCTGAATTTGCAGTTCTCCTGACGTCAATCTGGCCTTGCCTCGCCCATCTATTTCCGGTACAAGTTCCGCGCCAAACTCTCATTCAGACCTTTTTCTTGGGAGGCGTCGCTATGCGCGGGCTTCTTGTCGCCTTGCTTGTTTGTATCGCCACGGCCACCCGTGCCGTAGAACCGACCTTCCCTAATAAGGCCTATATCGCGGCCGACGATGTCTATGTCCGCAGCGGGCCGGGTGAAAACTACTACGCGACCGATAAACTTAAGGCGGGAACCGAGGTCGAAGTTTATCGCCATGACCCGGGCGGTTGGTACGCCATCCGCCCACCCAAAGAGAGCTTCTCCTGGGTCTCCAGTCGGCATCTACAACTCGATGGCAACAATCTAGCCACGGTGACCGACGATCGCGTCGCGGCCCGGGTGGGAAGTCGCCTGAATGATACCCGAGATGTAATCCAGGTCCGCCTGCACAAGGGCGAGGTGGTCGAAGTGCTCGAACCGCGAGGCAACGTCCCGGCCGGCAACCTGGGGGCGACGGCATGGTACAAGATCGCGCCGCCGGCAGGTGAGTTTCGCTGGGTCTCCGGCCGCTTCGTGGATCCCGATTTTGATGGTGCGAGGAAAACTTCGGCCGGCGGAACCATCGATCTATCCAGCCAGGCAACTGGCCGCTTGCCGGCCGAGAATGGCGTGCCGCGGCGAAGTTCGCTGCCGGAATACCAAAAGCAACTCGATCAGATTGACCTGGAGCTTTCCGTCATGGTCGTCGAAGATCCGAACTTCTGGGAATTGAGCCAATTGAGACAACAGGCCGAGACGCTCTTCAACCAGTCGGAGACGGCACTGGAACGGGGCCGCGCACGGATGCTGGTGAGCAAGATCGCACGGTTTGAAGATATCAAACGCCGCAAGCAGGCCCTGGCCGCATCTCGCCCCGAACTGGCCCAGCCCGACCAACCGGCCATCAGCAGTCGGCCGCCTGCCGACCCGGACGGCCGCTTTGACGCCAAAGGACAGTTGATTCGCGTCCCCGATCCCAAGCCGGGCGGGCCGCAATATGCAATCCTTGATGCACAAGGCAACATTCGCTGCTACATTTCACCCGCCCCGGGCGTGAACCTGCGGAGCTATGTCGGCCAGCAGGTCGGCATCAACGGCATCCGCGGCTACATGCCGGAACAAAAAGCCAGTCATGTGATGGCTCGGCATGTCAGTGTGGTAGAGGGAAACACAATAAAATGACGAATGACGAATGACGGAAGAGGTTTGTCTCATGTTCGGAAAAGTATTGGCAATCGCGTTCATGTTCTTCGTGGCACTCGGTAGTCTTACCATCGCAACTGCCGAGGAAGCCAAGGAGGCGCGCGGCAAGCAGATTGCCCTTGATCTAGGCGGCGGGGTGAAACTGGATCTCGTCTCGATCCCCGCCGGTTCCTTCACCCTGGGCGACGCTAGCTATAAGTCTGCCCACAAGGTGACGATTACGAAGTCGTTTCACCTGGGCAAGTACGAGGTGACACAGGAGCAGTGGAAAGCGGAATTCCGCAAGAACTCATCCAGTCCCGTAGTTGGCTGAATCTCGCCACGGTCGCTATTCTCAATCGTCCCTACGGGACGGGAAAGTCCATGTTGACCGTGTCCGGCGGTCTCTCGCTGTTGTGGCCGGTCTCTGACCGAGCCATGTCGCCGACTGAACTACTCGTCCTTGGGCTTCTTCGGGGCGGGCTTCTTCGGTTTGTCGAACTGCCGTAGCATCATTTTGATCGCGGGGGCAAATTCACCGTTGGGTGCCGCTTCCAGAGCCTTCTTCAGGTGTGCAACGCCCTGTTCTTCGTTGCGCTGCATGAGAGCTAGCCGAGCCTTGATGACCTCGGCCTGCTGGATCTCATCACCGGAAATGCCGGCAGTCTCCAGGGCCTTGTCCAGCGCAGTGTTGGCTTCTTCGTTCTTGCCCGCTCGCATCAGTTCGTCGGCGTCGGCCAGTACCGCCTTGAACTGATACTTCTTCTTCAGGCCTGCCTTGTTGTCAGCGTCCAGGGCAATGATTTCCTTGGTCCACTTTTTGACGTTCAGGCCGGCCTCGGGATCGAAGCGGAGAAGTTTCTGTTTGGCGTCGATCAGCTTGTCGAGCAGTTTGGCGCGATCCATGCCTTCGGTCTTGGCCAGTCCGGATTCAAGTTTGTCGGCCGCTTCCTGGGCCTCGGCTACTTTGCTGAACTGAGAAATCAAGGCATCAATCCGCTTGCCCATCCGGCTTTCGGGCGCGGCCTCCTTTGCCAACTTGAGCGTGGCCACAACGTCGACGAACTTCTTTTCCGAAAAGGAAATCTGGACTTTTGCCATGTAGCCTTGCTGCCGCATTTCCGCCGGAACGCCCTTCAGAGCCAGAGCCTTTTCCAGCAGTTCCTTGGCCTCGACGGATTTTCCTGTCTGCAAGAGCTTGTTGGCCTCGGCGAGAATCATCGGGAACTCATACTTGACCTTCAGGCCGGCTTTGTTGTCGGGGTCCAGGACGATAATTTCCTTGCTCCAAGCCACGACTTCGTCCGATTCGTTCCCCAGCTTCTGGTAGCTTTCGACGATTTCGTCCAACAGCTTGGCGCGGTCCAACCCTTGGATCTTCTCGAGCTTGCCCTTCATGACCAGCACGTTCTGATAAATCTTGGAGAACTCGGCCAGTTGCTTGAGATACCCGTCCGGACCGCCTTCACGATAGCCGGTCCGCGCGACAACCTGACCTTCCGCGTCCATCAGGAGCACGGTGGGAAAACCTTGGACTTTGTACTTCTCGGAAAGCTCCTTGTTCTGCTTCTTCAGGTCGGGAGACAGCTCCTTTTCGCGAGGAAAATCGAGTTCCACAAGAACGAACTGCTTGGGGGCCTCGGCCTTGAAAGGCTCCTTGTCGAACACTTCGTTCCGCAGCTTGATGCACCAGCCGCACCAGTCCGAACCGGTGAAGTCAACCAGTAGATACTTCTTTTCTTCCTTGGCCTTGGCTTGGGCAGCTTTGAAGTCGGTCTGCCAAAGACCTTCGGCGGCGAAGCCCATGCAGGAGAAGGCACCAAACGCCAGGGCCACGCCCAGCGCGGCAACGGTCACGAACAGGGGCAATCGAACAAATTTCATTTCTCTTCCTTCGGTTAAGGGGTCGCAGTAAAACACGTTAGTTGGGTTGGTCGAATGGATTTGGATATCCATCCTACCGCAAAGCCCGAGATACTCACAGGGGCTTCGCGCGAGCTTGGATTTTCTCGACAGTTTTTTGAACCACGCTTGACGGCAGGGCATAGCTGGTAACACGCAGGGCACGGGCGATGTTCACGCCCAGACAGCGGCCGTCGATATCGACCAGCGGGCCACCGCAATCCTTCGGCGCGATCGCCAGATCGTGCGGAATAACAGCGGCAAATCCCCAGCGGCGATCGCTGAACGGACCGCCGCCCCAATTGTCTTGCGGCAGGCGTCCGGGCGATCGGCCCAGGGTTGCTTCCAATTCCAGTTGCTTGTCTTTTCGGCCCACGACCAATGTCACTTTCTTGTTCGCTGGCATCTTACTCAGCGTCCCGATGAGTTGGTCGGCCGAATGGATTTCCGCGCCGTCCACCCGTTTGATCTGGTCGCCGCTTTTCAGCCCGGCCTTCTCGGCGGCACTCTCCGGCGATACGCCCTGAACCTCGGGACCCTCGCCCACCGATCCCACGCTAATGCCGAGCCAACCATGCTGCACATTTCGGCGGGTTGGGCCGGGCATTGGTTGCGGCACATCACTGATCACGCCAATCATCGTGGGGCCTTCACCGGGGCCGGTGGCTGCCACGAGACTCCCCGGCGCGGCGGGCGCGGCGGCCCAGACGATCGGCACGAGATTTTTGGCATCGACGTGCAATAGGGCTAGGTCAGTCGCCTCGTCCTGCCCAACGACGGTGGCGGGCAGTTTGCGGCCATCGGCCAACTGGCACTCCAGCTTCGCGGCCAGTTGGCTGGCCTTGGTCACGATCAGTCCATCGGCGGCAACGACCGTTCCCAAGGCGACTGCATGGCCATCGCCGAAGACTCGTACCGTGGCTGCCGCAGCCGGGGCGACGGTCGGCTTGAGCAGCGACTTGATCTGGGCATTGTTGGTCAAATAGCCCGACGGTCGTGGCACGGAGCGGCGCATTTGCCGTGGCGCGTCGTTCGGTGGCTGGGCGATTGACGACTGCGCCAGGCAGCCGAACAGGAGGACAAGAATCCGAGCTAAAGGAATCGTCTTATTCATGGGGAGCTACTTGTTTTCCACCTTTCCCAAAGTCACGGAAATCTTCAATACTTCATCACTGCGATGAAGCTCGACTTCGACATTCTCGCCTGGCTTGTACTTCCGGACTTCGGCCGAAAGGTCCTGAAAGGTTCGGATATCCTTGCCGGCGAACTTAATCACCACATCGCCCACTTTCACGCCTGCCCTGGCTGCAGGGCCATTGGGAGCGATGCGGCTCAGCCGGACTTCATCCACATCGGGATCGGACTCGACACCGAATACCGCGCCCTGACTTGGCTCGATTTCGTCCATGTCCTCGCTCTTGAGCAGGCGATCCCAATAGCGTTGAAAGCGATCGACCGAAACATGGCGATTTTCCAGAAGCGAATTGCCGCACGTTGAGCTGATGCCAATAACGCGACCTTCCATGTCGAACAACGGCCCGCACCACGTGGCGATGCTGACCTTCCCCGACGCGCAACTCCTCGACGTCATCGGCCCGCTCGAGGTCTT
>JANXQG010000546.1 GCA_025356915.1 Planctomycetota bacterium
CCTCGAAGTAGTAGCGACATGCAATACACGCAAGTTATTAAATAGAAACGGCTTGCGACGAATCGCAAGCCGTTTCAAGTCAGTGGAGGCGGCGGGGATCGAACCCGCGTCCCGCGACATTTCCATGCAGGCTTCTACGTACGTAGTCGATCCTATTTGCAAACGGTGTCGTCGCACGGCCCCCAGATCGACAGGGTTACCGATTGACCAGTCGGCAGCAGTTTTTAATCTCGGGCGTCGCCAACTTCGACCCGAAACGATCCGGAATTGCAGCCGGCAGTCGGAACTCTCCGGAGAAGTTCCTCAGCCGGGGTTGCCTTGTTAGGCAGCCATTGCTAGGTTAGAGTTAGCAATTAATTTTTGGTCTGCTTTTAACGTGGCCTGCTGACCAACCACGGCACGCAACCTGCACTTCAACCTGCCCGGTCGAATCCAATTCGCCCCCGAGACATGTTGTAATTGTATCCGCTCGCCGATCTGGAGGCAACAGGGCACCAAAAAAGAAAAATGGTGAGGTTTGTTTCACTCGTCCCAACTATGCTTGCCACCGACCCTTTCCGCAACAGAAACGTATTGGGATATTGATGCCCCCGTTGGACCAGCTCGAATCTGAGATTCTCCAGGCGATGTTCGCCGACCGGCATCGGTTATGCAATGTGCTGCGTGGAATCCAGGCGGCCGCACGCGATGGAAAGCCGCTGGATCGGCAGCGGATGACTCGGCTCGAAAAGGAGTTGCAACAGTCGGTCGGCCGCTGCCAGGCCCGAAGGAAAGCGGTCCCGAAAGTGACCTTCGACCCGGACCTGCCGATCTCGGCCAGGCAGGAGGACATCGCCGCGGCCATTAGCGGCCACCCCGTGGTGATTGTGTGCGGCGAGACAGGCTCGGGCAAGTCCACTCAGTTGCCGAAGATATGCCTCAACATGGGCCGTGGAGTCACTGGTCTGATCGGCCATACTCAGCCGCGACGGATCGCCGCGCGGAGCGTGGCCGCACGGATCGCCGAAGAAATCGGCTCGCCCCTGGGCCGCGATGTGGGCTACAAGGTCCGCTTCTCCGAGTCCCTCGGGCCGCAAAGCTACATCAAGCTCATGACCGACGGCATCCTGCTGGCTGAAACGCAAAGCGATCCGGACTTTGGCCAGTACGACACGATCATTCTCGACGAAGCCCACGAACGGTCGCTGAATGTCGATTTCCTGATCGGCTACCTAAAGCGACTTCTGCCCAAGCGGCCCGATCTGCGGTTGATTATTACTTCCGCGACGATCGACGCGGCCCGCTTTGCCGAACACTTTACCACAACGGCCGGACCGGCACCTGTGATCGAAGTCTCGGGGCGAACCTATCCGATCGAGCTGCTTTGGCGGCCGATGGAACCGGATGAAGACGGTAACGAGCCCGATCTGCAAGACGCCGTGCGGGCAGCCGTGGAGGAGGTAGCCCGCATCGACCGTGGCGATATGCTCATCTTCATGCCCACGGAACGGGACATTCACGAAACGGCCAAGACGCTCCGCAGCCGGCCGCTGCCAGGGGACGCAACGGGCCAGGAGACGGAAATCCTGCCGCTTTATGCACGGCTATCGATTCAGGAGCAGCAACACGTATTCCATCCAGGACCGAAGCGGCGCATCGTCATCGCCACGAACGTGGCCGAGTCGTCGCTCACCGTGCCGCGAATCCGCTTTGTGATCGACCCAGGCACGGCGCGGATCAGCCGCTATTCGCCGCGATCGAAAACTCAGCGGCTGCCGATCGAGGCAGTGGCCCAAGCCTCGGCCGATCAGCGCAAGGGACGCTGCGGCCGCGTGGGGCCGGGTATATGCGTGCGGCTGTTCAGCGAAGAAGATTTTCTTGCCCGAGATCGCTTCACCATGCCCGAGATCCAGCGGACGAACCTGGCCGCGGTGATCTTGCAGATGAAGGCCCTGCGGTTGGGCGAATTGGAAGATTTCCCGCTCATCGATCCGCCCAAGACCGATGCGATTCGCGACGGTTATCGGACACTCTTCGAGTTAAGCGCGATCGACGAGCAACAGGAACTGACCGAGATCGGCCGCCGCTTGAGCCGCCTGCCGGTCGATCCGCGAATTGGACGGATGATCCTGGCAGCGATCGAAGAAGGCTGCCTGCACGAGATGCTCATTATCGCATCGGCCCTGGAGGTTCAAGACCCTCGCGAGCGGCCCGTGGAAAAGCAGGAGGCAGCCGACAAAGCTCATGCTCAATTCGCCGACGAACAGTCCGATTTTCTCAGTTTCCTAAAGATTTGGGATTTTTACCACAAGCTAAAGAACACGCTCTCGCGCAGTCAGCTTCAGAAAGCCTGTCGACAGAATTTTCTCTCGTTCATGCGGCTGCGAGAATGGCTCGATGTGCATCGCGAGTTGCTGGAAGAGGAAGGTGTGAAGGGTGAAGAGGGTGTGAAGGGCAATGGCCGGAGGTTAACCGATTCTGGGGTCCGACAACTGGCAACCGAAAACCGAAAACTGACAACTTCCCATCCCAAGTACGACAACATCCATCGCGCGATTCTGGCGGGTTTGCTTTCCAGCGTCGCCACGCGCGGTGATGGACACGACTACAATGTCGCGGGTGGAAGTAAGGCGAACCTCTGGCCCGGTTCGGGCATGTTTCGCAGCAAGTCGAAGTGGATCGTGGCTGCCGAGCAGGTAGAAACCACTCGCCACTATCTGCGCTGCTGCGGGCGGATCGATCCCCGCTGGATCGAGCCGCTGGCCGAGCACCTGATCAAGCGGACCTACAGCGATCTGCATTGGGAAAGCAAGTGGGTTTCGGCAGTGGCCCTGGAGCGGCTGACGCTTTTCGGGCTAGTTGTCGTCGCCGGGCGGCCGGTGCGTTATGGGCCAATCGACGCCGATGCCTCGCGGCAGCTTTTGATCGAACATGGTCTGGTGCAGGGCGATATGGAGCCTAAGCCGGCACTGCTTGTGGATAATGAAGAACTGCTGGACGAGGTTCAGCAGTTGCAAGCCAAGGTGCGACGACGCGACATCGTGATCGGCGATTGGGAACGCTTTGCCTTCTACGATCAGCGGCTGCCGGCTGAGATTTACGATGGAGCGCAGCTTGCTCGCTGGCTCCGCGAGTCGCCGGAAAACGCCCGGCAAATCACCATGAGCAAGGCCGATCTGCTGCGAGAAGGGAATGACGTTGCGGAAGACGCGTTTCCCGATCAATTGGCCACGGGCTCGTGGGATCTGCCACTGGACTACCAGTTCGAGCCGGGGCAACCGCACGACGGTGTTACAGTCACCGTGCCGCTGGAAGCACTGAATCAGGTCGAAGCCGAACCGCTTGCGTGGCTAGTGCCGGGCCATTTGGAAGAAAAAGTCCTGGCGATGATCCGTTCGCTGCCCAAGACATTGCGGACTCGCTTCGTGCCCGCGCCTGAAGCGGCGAAGCGGGCCATGGCCGAGCTTCGTTATGGCGAAGGAAACCTGCGGGCTCAACTCGCTCGGGCACTGAGCCGGATTGGCGGCATGGCGGTTTCTGCCAAGGACTTCGCGGAAGAGCGATTGCCGCCCGAGTTGCAGATGAATGTTCGCGTGACCGACGCCGAGGGCCAGACATTGGCAACCAGCCGCGACCTCGATGCTTTGCGGCGGCAGTTGGGCACAGCGGCGGCCGAGGCATTTACGGCGATCGATGATCCGTGCTGGAATCGCGATGGCCTGATCACTTGGGATTTTGACGAACTCCCGACGGAGATCGACGTTTCGCATGACCGACTGGCAATGAAGGCCTACCCGGCCTTGGTTGATGGCCAGACATCCGTGAGTCTGCGGCTATTGGATTCACCGCGGCGTGCGGCATATAAAACATGTTTTGCCCTGCGTAGGCTGTTCCTGCTGGCGGCATGGCGAGAAGTGAAAACACAGGTCGATTGGCTGCCTGGGCTGGATAAGGCGCAGCCAGCTGCGGCTTCGATCCCGGGCTTTGACCTACGACAACAATTGGCCGAGTTGTTAGCCGTTCGTGCATGGCCCGATGAGGTTGAAATTCCCCGTTCAAAAGCGGCGTTTGAATCGGCACTCAGCGTAGCTCGACAGCGAATTGGGCTGGCCGTACAGGATTTGGCCGGTGTGATTGGGCCGTGGTTTGAAGCCTATCGAGAGGCACGGACTACATTCGATGCGATAACCAATCTCCCCTCTCCTTCCGGGAAAGGGGCGGGAGGTAAGGGTGGTTCGCCTGCCACCTGGGGCAAGCTCGCGTTCTCCCCTCTCCCTTTGGGAGAGGGGCAGGGGGGGAGGGCGAAATGGCAATACGCGCTCGATGACATCCTTGAACAGTTCGCGAGTCTGGCTGGACCGAACTGCCTGAGTACGACACCTTGGACCTGGCTGCGGCATTGCCCTCGATATTTCCGTGCGATTCGCGTGCGGTTAGACGCCCTGGCCGGCGGTGGAATAGCGAAGGACCGCGAGCGTTTTGAAGAATTCCTTCCGCGTTGGCAGGTCTATATCAAGTGGATTGAGCAGCACGGACCGCAATGCGAAGCCGATCCCGAGTTGATCCAGTATCGCTGGATGCTGGAGGAGTATCGTGTCTCGCTCTTCGCGCAGAAGGTGGGAACTTCGATCCCCGTTTCGCCGAAGCGCCTGGAGCAGCAGTGGTCGAAGGTAAAAGAATAAATGCTCTTCCGGTGCTGGATGCAGAATCTTCGTGCCCTGCTCCTCTTCCGACGGTCCGAGAAGTTCTTCCAACTTCTTGCCGAGCTGTTCGCCGCGGACGTTCAAGGCCAACACCTTGCCATCCTTGCCAACGAGGATCATTTGCGGAATCGCAAAAATTCCGTAGTACGTCGCCATCGACTTGTCGGTGCCGCGGGCTTCGTTTCGGTCG
>JANXQG010000564.1 GCA_025356915.1 Planctomycetota bacterium
GCTATCTTCCCGTACCAAAGCGGGTAGCCCAAAGCCCTGGGTGTCGTCATGGTGCCGTTCCTCCCGCTGCGTGTACCCTGCGACCCTGTAGGGCTTCCGGTGCAGCGGCGCCCCAGAACCATCCACATTCCTTACAATCCCTGCACGTCTGGCAGCTCTTGCCAAGCCGGTACGTCATGTAGGGCTTGGTGACACTGCACGGGCCGCACAAGCCGTCCCGACGGGCCTTCATGTTGTGATCGCAGGTGGCCATTACCAGGGACTCCCGCAAACAGACTCGGGGTCGGGGTCCTGTTCGGGCTAAGGGTCTGGTACCAAACGCGGGCCCCATTCGAATCCCTCGCGGAGGACAGTCATCGACAGCACACGCGAACGGAATTCGGCCATCGTGGTTCCGATGTAGGGCAGGCCGTCTTTTCGAACTTTGCGGGAACGCATGGTCAGTAGTCCTCGGGAAACAGGCAAGTGGTGACCGATCGGTCGCCTTCGGTGATGACCCAGATGACCGTGCCATCCTCGTCCTGGTATGACGAAAGAAGCTGGCCGCCGTCGTCCAGCGATGTTTCATTGGCCTCGGCGTCCTCTGGAGGCACGTCGCCCCAGTCGCCGCTCTGGTGGCGACCTACACAATGCGCGACGAATCCATTGAGCGTACCGTACTTGGCAGCAAGCGAGGCGGTGAACACCAGTTCACCCAAATGAAACTTCTTGATGGTCATAGCCCATACGGTACTCACTAGTCTCTACGGTGTCAAGTCGGATGCACATCATTCCAGGAGATAACGCTACGGACCAATGTGGCCGATCGTACCAACGAGGCAACACGGGCCGCGTCGGCAGCATCAGCATCAGCATCAGCATCAGCATCAGCATCAGCATCAGCATCAGCATCGGCACGGGCAGCCGCGTAGGCAGCATAGTCAGCAGCCAATATAGCGTTGGCAGCAGCGTAGGCAGCATCGGCAGCAGCGTTGTCAGCAGCGCGGGCAGCAGCGTTGGCAGCATCGGCAGCATCGGCAGCATCGGTGGCAGCAGCGGTGGCAGCAGCGGAGGCAGCGCGGGCAGCGTAGGCAGCATCCTTGACCTCCTCGATGGTGGCCTCTCCACGACACCAGGCCTCCGCGGTCTCGATGGCTCTCAGGGGACGGTCTTCACCAGCCGGTACGTACTTCAGTGCCTCTCTCGCACAGAGGCAAGCGGCCCGGACCAGTAGCTTCTGGTCCACCCCGATCTTGGCCGCGTACCAGAGTAGCCAGTCACCCCGTGGACAAGCTTCCCAAGCAGCTTCCAAGGATGTGTAGTCACGGGCCCACTCGATGGCTTCGTTGCAGGCATTGAGGGAACGGAGGTGATCTTGAAGGCTCATTACATTACTCTTGTTTCTGTGACCACGTAAACTTGCCCACATCTTCGTCGAGCCACGGAGGCTCAATTTCCTGATCCTACCCCATACCGTAAGGGCTGCCCCGCGGCCTGTCAAGGGTGGCAAGTTCCCGACGGATTCGGTTAGTTTCCAAGCGTGACGTGTTGTCGTAGCACATTGGCCCGCATCCTGGACCTCGAAGGGTACAGCGTGGAGGCACGCGCGTTGGAGCGGATCGCCGAAGACGACGAGAGCTTCGAGTACCGGAGCAAGGAAGCAGACGTGACCACCATGGTCACCGAAACGTTGGGCCTCGCCCCCGAGGACGCCCGTGTAGTGTCCAGCTTGGTACTCAGCATCTTCGATGGCCCGCGTGCCACCTGGGGTTGGTCTCAAGCTTCCCCCATGCTGGTCCGCAACGCAACGTACGCGGGGCTTGGACCTAAAATCACCAATAAGATCCAAACCTTGAAGTCTATTTGGCCCGATATCCGAAAGAGAGTGTTGGCATGAAACTGGAAACCATGATTGCGAAGTTTGCGTCCCCGCTGGCGCGCCCCCAGATGCGCGAGATCGAGGGTCGGCTGACCTTTGCTGGCGTCGATGTGGAGAACGTGCAACCCGAGGAGGAAACGTTGGTCCGCCAGGTGGTCGCTCACGTGTCCAAGGCGGGCGCCCAGGAGCGTCGTGCCAGCTTCAGCGGTGCCGGCGCTGGTTGTCCACGTTGTGGGTCCGCGGTGGAATCGATCCGTTTGGCCGACTCGGGCTCCGCTCAGTACTGCAAGGCCTGCCGGGTCGTGATCCCGGTCTGATGCGTCGCCTGGCCATGCTGCCGCTGGAGAAGATGTCGGACCCCATGCAGGGCCTGTATGCGGACCTGCGTCACCAGTACCCCAGGGCTGCGATCAATCTAAAACCCGAGGAAGGGTTGATCCAGTTGGTATTCACCGCTGGCCCGACCATCCTGGTGAAGGAAACAGCGACCGGCATGTTCCGCGTCCGTGCGTCCCGCGAGGTACCAGCTGGCAAGCGGTCCAAGCGGGTGGAGCAGGCCAAGACAGCCAAGGACGCACGGGCTGTCCTCTACGCGATCGATGGCTTCCTAGTGGAGGGTCCCAGGGTCGCACAAGCAGTTGCTTGGGAACGCACACTTCAGCATACTGTGCGTTCGTTCCGTACTCTCGTGGCTTCGCTGCAGGCCGACGCGCCGGCAGCGTACGAACAGATCGCTCACATGTTTATGGATTCGTTGGGATCGAGTCCCGAACAACTGAGTAGCTGTCAGTTGGGTGATCGTTTATCGCAGTTCATCCGTGGTGACCTTCGTCGTCATTGGAAAGCAGATTCGTTGACACCGGAGATGTGGCAGGACGTCGGTCGTCTCCTTGAGGAGCACGGTATCCACATGGACGTCAAGGATTTTAACGCAGCGATTGATAGGAAGTCTTAATGTTCAAGTTCGGTTCCAGAAACTCCAGGGTAGCTAGCAGCGTCGGCTTCGGTGGAGCCAGCGGCGGTAGCGGTGGTAGCGGCGGTGGTGCGGGCGGCTTCGGCGGCTCTGGGTTCCATGCTGGCGGCCCATCGATGAACGGTGACACACGGTACAATCCCGTCTTCGACGACTTGTCCGAGGGAACGATCGTTGAGCAGTTCATGCCCGTGGACCCCCGGCGACTGCACCGCATTTGGCGGCGCATCTACCTGCAGGATCCTGTGGCCGGTCCTGGCGTTGAACTGATCCGTGATATCCCGTGGTCCACCTGGGAGATCGCCGGTATCCCGGATCCGCAGATCCGCAAGTTCTACGAGGATGCGTTCAACGCCATCAACGCCGTTTCGCTGATGCCGGAGGTGACTGGCGAGTTCCTCGTGATGGGTAAGTACATTGCCCACCTCATTTTCGACGAGTCGAAGGGATACTTCACCAATTGTATCATTCAGGACCCTGACTTCGTCAAGGTGACACCGACACCCGTTCCTGGTTGGCAGCCGAAGATGGATCTGATCCCTACTCCGGAGATGCGTGCTTGGGCATTGTCGGGTGACGAACGCGACATTTCGGCCCACGATATGCTGGGAGCGTATGTGGATGAACTCCGCAGTGGTCGTGAGATCCCACTGCTGCCGGATAATACCATCTATGTGGCTCGTCGAACCAGCCCGTACGATTCCGTTGGTGCCTCCATCTTCACGCGCATTCTGATGTTCGTCGCCTACGAAAAGGCCCTGGTCAACTCCACGATTACAACGGCCAAGCGTCGTGCCTCCAGGATCCGTCACATCAAGGTGGGTATCGATGGTGTGTGGGAGCCGGAGCCGCACACGATGCAAGAGATCGCCGACTCCTTCATGCGGGCCGATGAGGACCCCGTAGGGGCCATCGTGGTGACCCGTACGGGTGTTGAGCCTGGTGAGGTCGGTGGTAATACCCTGCAGGATATGGTGCGTATCTCGGAGGAATGGGACTTCCTACAGAAGGGCAAGATGAACGCCCTTGGGATCTCCGACAACTTCCTGACAGGCGACGCCAACTACAACTCCATGGACCAGGTGCTCTCGGTGTTCCTGGACCGCATGCGCGCACTCCGGGCATTCCACGTCGCCAACTTCCTGGACGAGATCGCAAAACGTTTGGCCCGCAAGCACGAGTACGTGAAGCGCACTCCGGCCGAACTGGCCCATCGTATCCGCCGTGGTAGCAGTCACGATGCTAGTGACGCGGATCTCATTATCCCCGAGTACGCGTTCTCGAAGACGTTGCGCCCCGTGGGTGACGAGACCTACATGTCGGTCCTATCCACCCTGGAGGAAAAGGGCGTACCGATCCCCGTGCGCACTTGGGCAGCTTCTGCGGGCTACAACCTTGATGACGTTGACCCCGATGCCCTCAAGGAGGACCTGGCACTGCGTAAGCGCTTTGCGCTCCACAAGCGCCGCGTGGACGCGTTTGCCCCTGAGTCTGCCGGTGAGCCCGGCGGCGGTGGCATCGACCTAGGTGGTGGCGGTGGGGAGCTTGGCGGTGGTGAAGGCGGCCTGGGTGACCTAGGGGAGCTTGGCGGTGAAGAAGAAGGTGGCGGCCTGGGTGACCTAGGGGATCTTGGTGGCGGCGGGGATCTTGGTGGCGGCGAGGAAGCCAGCACTCCGGAGGGCGGTGGGCCCGAGACAACGACGAAGGCCAGCAGCTTCCGTGGGGGTTCCAACGTGGAACAAGAGCCGTGGTTACGTAAGGTGAGCGACCTACCCATTTGGGGGACCACGGGTACGTTCCTTGGGTTGCAACGTGACG
>JANXQG010000587.1 GCA_025356915.1 Planctomycetota bacterium
CGGGCAGGGGGTGAGGGCATTGCACATCCCCATTGAACAACTCGATTGGATTGCGCTGGCGGGCATCGTCACGGCCACGGTCGTTTGTCTTCGCGAACGCCGCGCACATTTTACCCTGCCGACACTCTATAGTCTTGGCCTGTCGGCCATCGGCTTGGGACTCTTGGCCCGGCAACTCACGCCGCGGATGTTCTGTTGGTCGGCATTCGATGAGTTGGCCGGCTACACACTCGTCGCCGCGACGATTGCCTGGTTCCTGCCGCGAAGCCAAGAGGGTTGGTTCTCCCGTCTCCAATCGGTGGTCATCGTCGTGGCTGGAACACTGGCCTTATGGGTTACGCTCGATTTCAACTTTGACAGTTGCCACGATGAATGCCTCCGCGGGTGTCTCGCCGGCCGGATGGCTGCCGTGCCAGGATTGTCTCTCCTGTTGCTGGCGGCAATCGTCATGGCGGGCGTTGCGAGTCAGACATGGCGTACTCGCTGGCAATATGGGACGCTGAAGATGGGAGTTCTGTTGCTTTGCGGTTTCGGTTGGGCAATGCTTGCCGCGGATGGCCCTGCCCCTTGGCTCCATCGTAGTGTCATCGTAATGGTTGCGGCGGCCGCCGTTGGATTGCTGGCTGGTTTCGGGCTGAAATGGATATTGCCTGTCGGCAGCGATTGGAGCCAACGGGGTCGGCAGGCCGTGCCGGTGCTGGCCGGCCTGGCGATCAGCATGTTGGCCGCCGTGCTTGTGCAGGAAGCCTTGCTTTTTGCGTTGCGCGGCGGCGTGCCGATGGTTCTCGTCGCCATTGCCATAGTCATCGTGGCACTGGCTGGCCTGATCGCAGGATGTATCGCCTTTGCAGTGATGCCAACCTTGGACCCGCTACGGCTCAGCGATCGCGGGCGGCAGGGTTATATTTACGCCGCCGAGGCATTGGCCGTGGCGATCGGCCTGCACGTTTGGTTGACGATGCCGTGGCTGTTCAAGGGCTATTTGATCGACTACTGGATGCTGATCGTGATGGCCGTCGCTTTTGCGGGAGCGGGACTCAGCGAATGGTTCCATCGCCGCAACCTGGCGGTTCTCTCGCAGCCCTTGGCGCATACGGCGATCTTGCTGCCCCTGTTGCCGACGGTCGGGTTCTGGATCGCACCGATGCTCGAAGTCGAAGGACCATGGCACCTAGTCGGCCGTGCGCCGGCCGTGTGGTTTTTGATGGCCCTGTTCTACGGTGTCATGGCAGGCACGCAGCGTTCCTGGAAGTGCATGGTGCTGGCCGTCCTCTCTGCCAACCTGGGACTCTGGGTTGGCCTGGACTTGTCGGACTTCCATTTCCTGCAAAATCCGCAACTCTTCGTCATCCCGGTGGCACTGGCTGGGCTGGTGGCCGAATATCTCAACCACAATCGGCTGAGTGATGCCCAGAGCACGGCCTTCCGCTACTTAGCGCTCAGTGCGATCTACATCTCTTCGACGGCCGAAATGTTCATCGCCGGTCTAGGCAATAGCTGGGGACTGCCTTTGGTACTCATGGTGCTCTCGGTGGCCGGCATGTTGGCGGGGATCTTGTTCCGCGTGCGGTCGTTCCTGTTCCTGGGTCTCACGTTCTTGGTGTTGGACGTCATGAGCATGATCTGGCATGCGGCTCACAACTTGAACCACACCTGGATCTGGTATGTCTGCGGCATCGTTTTAGGAGCAGCGATCCTGGCCATGTTCGCCCTGTTTGAAAAGCGCCGCAACGACGTGCTGGCAGCCGTGGAGCAGTTGAAAGATTGGGCAAAGTAGAGGTACACCGTGACCAATCCCGATGGGCCATCAAAGTCGCGGCGTCCCCTACAGTTCAGCCTGCGCTCACTACTAGGACTGATGGTGGTGGTCGCGCTCGTGTTTGGAACGCTCCGCTGGTTGGAAGTCTCGGCGACCGCCAGCGCGGTGGTACTGGTCATCTCGATCGTTGCGGTTGCTGCCGCAGTCGCGCTCTTGGCATCTATCGCCGGGGCGGAATAAAGGGGGGATGGGAGTTAGAGTGGCGGATCTCGGCAATGCAAAAATGTGGCTCTTCCGGTTCTAGGTGCGCATAAAAAAAGGGTCAGAACGATTTGCAAAATCGTGTCGCGGTAGGGACCGCTCTTGCGAGCGGCCCCCCGCACAGATCCGTACTTGAAGCATTACCTCATACGGCTCTTACCTTGGGTGAGTGACGGCAAAGCGCTCGTCGGGATACTCCATGCCGGTTTTGACCGGCGCTTTCCCTGACCCTTTTTTCGCTTTTAACCGAGGAGCGGTGGTGGCCCACCCTTGCCTTACCAATATGCACTGGCTAGACTCAGAGCTTCAGAGAATCATAATTCCTATTCTTACAATGTCAAAAAGGGTATACATTCCCGATATGGAAAGAGATGAGATCGAGCTTCCGGCCGATCGACAGGAAGAGCCATTCCCCTTACAGGAGAAGGAATCCTTGGAACCGGTAGCGGGCAGCCGTGATCTTTCGCGCCGGCACTTTCTCCGAGTGTTCGGAGCGGGAGCGGCGGCAACTCTCCCCTTTCTCGGTGCCCGGACGGATGCCGCTCCTCCCCGCTCACGTGATGCCGTCGCATCGAGATCGGGGACAGGACGCGAAGCGCACACGGTCGGAGACCCCAGGAAAATGCTCGAAAGTGCGGGCTTCATCACGATCGAACCGCAACTCCCCGGACACGAGTTTCATACGTGGGGGCTTGTCACCCACAATGATTTCCGGTACACTCGGGGGAGAACTAGTCGTGAATGTATAAACACACAGCCCGGTGATCACCGGGCCGTAGTGCCCACAAGGGCACTTGGAGTTGGAATTATTGACTATCGCCAGTCGGCTCAAGCCGAAGGACGGCGGTAATGCTGGTAAGCCAGGAGAACTTCGTAAAGGTCCATTGAAATATTGACTTCGTCGTCCGCAAAGTCGCGGAGCCAGGTGCGGTCGGAGCGAACTGCATCGGCCAATAACGGTAGAACTTCCGTTAAGGGAACATTAACTGTATCGCGGATTTTGCCATCGGCGACATGAACCGTGGTGGACTCTTCTAGGGGACCGTAGTAGACGCGAAGATGATTGGAACGCATGGCACAGATTCCTTTCTGCCCGGGGGACTTCCTTGTCAATCGCCAGCTTTTGCAAGGCCCCCCAGTCAGGTATACCGACATGGACGGGAACCTCAACAGATCCGACGAGCGGCGAATGTGACCGCCCTCTCTGTTGCCCCTTGTATCGGCAAGTGGTCCCTTGCGGGTTTGATCTATTTGAGGGAAAATGCCATTTTTACCCACCGTCCCCCCTGAGACAGTGGTAGTTAATAAGCTGATTTTCTGGAAAACACAGGATTTTCTGGTAGTTTAGGTAATTTAACCCTGACCATCGACTACTTCGACGAAGCAGTCCTATTACTTATTTGCGGGTCTTTATGGCCAGTACAGTAACAATCGACTTGCGGCACGTGGCACGTGGGCTGGACATTCCCCTCCGTCAGATCCAGGCGGTTGTGGAGCTATTGGATGAAGGGAACACGGTTCCTTTCATCACTCGGTATCGCAAGGATCCAACGGGTGGACTCGACGAAGAGCAAATCCGCGAGATCCAGGACCGGCTCGCGAAGATGCGGCTTTTGGCTGATCGGAAGCAAACCATCCTGCGTTCGATCGAGGCCCAAGGAAAGCTTACCGAGAAGCTGGCGAAGCAGATCCTCTCCGCTGCAACCAACAAGCGGCTGGAAGATCTCTATTTGCCTTACAAACCCAAGAAGCAGACGCTAGCAACGCTGGCGCGCTCGCGAGGCTTGGAAGAGCTAGCGAGCGAGATATTTGAAGCGGCTGCCGTGGCCAACGACCTCGACGCCCGCTCCCGCGACTTCGCTAATCCTGACCGCCAGGTGCCATCTGGAGCGGATGCGCTGTTCGGGGCCGGACATATCTTGGCCGAGCAATTCAGTGAACGGGCCGATCTGCGGCAGCGGTTGCGGGAAATTTTGCAGAAGACCGGGAGGATTGTCACGACCCAGATTGTCCAAGATCCGGTAATCGTTCCTGGGATGGTTCCAGCGGAAGCGTCGGGTAGGACAGGTTTTCAACCTGTCTCGACCGCGACGGAGCTGCAAGCAGCAGAGCCGCAGGCGCAAGAAGCAGTCGATGTCCCGGAAACTTCGGTTCCTACGGAAGTGGTTTTAGAAAAAGTTGATCCAGCACCTACTGCGGAGCAATCTTCCACAGCGCCGGCAATTACCGAATCTCCGCTAGAGGTTTCGCAATCCCTGCCTCATGGGACGGAGCAATCTTCTGTAGAACCGGCAACTAACGAGTTACCAGCAGGCGAAACGGCAAGTGATCCGGCGAGCGGAAGTGAGGTATCCCCCGGTGCTGAAGCAGCGCCGGCATCAGAAATCAAACCTCCAGCGGTCCCGGCGGCTGCTCGCAGAGCACGAGACCGAGAGCGAGCCAGGGCCGAGAAGCAAAATAAGAAAGAATCCAAGAGAAAGAAAATCGAGGAACGCCGCATCAAAGCCTTCCGCGATTACTTCAACTACTCGGAAGACATCAAGAAGATCCCGCCGCACCGAGTGCTGGCGATCAATCGGGCCGAACGGGCCAAGATACTCCGCGTGAAGGTCGATTGCCATCTCAATGCCATGGCTGCGGTACTGGATGAAATTCTCGTACCGCCTGGGCATCCGCATGCCGACTACCTCCGCGGCTGCGCCCGCGACGCAATGAGCCGCCTGATCCTACCCGCGTTGGAGCGTGAGGCCCGCCGCGAGCTGACCGATCGCGCCGAGACGCACGCCGTCGGCGTCTTTGCCCGCAATCTTCGCAACCTGCTCCTGCAACCGCCGATCCACAACCGCCGCGTGCTGGCCGCCGATCCCGGTTTCAAGAGTGGTTGCAAGCTGGCCGCGCTCGATCAATTTGGTAATGTACTTGGGCACGACGTCATTTTCCTGATCGGCAGTAAGCCCGGCCGAAAAGAAGAGGCCAAACAAAAGGCTATCGAACTGATCCGCAAGTACGAGTTGACTGTCGTGGCCATCGGCAATGGCACGGCCTGCCGCGAGACTGAAGACTTCTTCGCCGAGATGATCGGCGAGGAACTCAAGGACCAGGGCATCGCTTATGTGATCGTCAACGAGGCAGGTGCCAGCGTCTACTCGACAAGCCAGTTGGGCCGCGAGGAATTTCCTGAATACGATGCCACGCTCCGCGGTGCCGTTTCCATCGGACGGCGGTTGCTGGATCCGCTCAGCGAGCTCGTCAAGATTGATCCGGCCAACATCGGCGTGGGGCTGTATCAACATGATGTCAAGGCCAAGCACCTGGAAGCCTCGCTGGATGAAGTCGTTGAGTCCTGCGTGAACTATGTCGGCGTCGATGTGAATGCGGCTAGTCCAGCGCTCTTGCGCTATGTCTCCGGGCTTAATCAACTCACGGCTCGAAGGGTCTATGAATATCGCCGCGAGCACGGTCCCTTTCGCAGCCGCGAACAGCTTCGCCAGGTGCCTGGCCTCGGCGATGCCACGTTCGTGCAGGCTGCGGGGTTCCTGAAGATCACGAGCGGCGAGAATCCGCTAGATGCCACGTGGATCCATCCGGAAAGCTATGCAATCGCCACGCGAGTGCTGGAGCGGTTCAACGGTAAGCCCGCCGATCTGGCCGAGAAAGAAGCGGCTGCTGCCCTCGCTCAGCGGATGGCGGCGGTTGATCTGGTAGGATTAGCAAAGGATCTCGTGGTGAGTTCACCGGAGAATTCCGTTGCGAGCGAAACGAATGTAGGTCAGGCTTTCCAGCCTGACCTTTCGAGTGAAGTGTTGGCTCCGGCGGGCGCAAGCGGGGTTCCAGTCGAAACGGCCGCAGCTACGGTAGAAACGGTGCCGTCGCTGAGCGTTTTGAAGGAAACGGCGGTCGGTACGCTGACTTTGCGAGACATTCTTGCTCAATTGGCGCGTCCCGGCCGCGACCCACGCGAGGATCTGCCGGCACCGATCTTTAAGCAGGGCGTATTGAAGTTGGAAGATTTGGCCCCCGGCATGGAATTAACCGGTACCGTGCTCAATGTGGTCGATTTCGGCTGCTTCGTCGATATTGGCATGCACGATAGCGGCATGGTACACGTTAGCCGGTTGGCCGACCGCTTCATTCGCGATCCGCATGAAGTCGTGGCCGTGGGCGATATCGTCAAGGTCTGGGTGATGGAGGTTGACAAGGAGCGGCGAAGGGTCTCCTTAACGATGGTCTGCCCCGGCTCCGAACGTCAGCGTCGACCGGCCCGCGGTGAAGGGGATTCTTCCGAACAGGTTCAGCAAACAGGCCAGAACCAGGCGGATGGGCAGCAGGGCGATCGTCCGCCGCGCAGCGACCAGGGTCGGCAGGGCGAACGCCCCGGCGGTCAACCGAGGCAACAAGGCGGCAGATCCCAAGGCAGCCGGCCCGATCAAGGCCGCCGACCGCAGCGAGCCGGCGCTCCGCAACAAGGTGGCGCACCGCAGGGCGAAGGTGGCCCCGGCGGCAGGCCTCGCGAAGAACGTCGCGGCCATGGTGGTTCTCCTTCCCGAACACGGCCACAAAGTTCCAGTCAGGGCCGTCCCCAGGAGCCTAAGCCTAAGCCCAAACCGCTCATTCCAATCACCGATGCCATGAAGAAAGGCAAAGAGCCGATGCGAACTTTCGGCGATCTGATGCAATTCTTCGTGACCAAGACGGATGACAAGAAACCGCCCATTCAGAACAAGAAGGAGCCGGGCGAGAAGTCTACCATGGATGTTTCTGCGGCTGAAGCGGTAACCGAGTCCGTCACGGAGGTGAATGTGCCTGCCGTTGTGGCAAACCTCGGAGCTCCGCCGTTCGCGACTCCAGCTTCACCTGAATCCGCTGAGTCCGGATCCCCAACTCAGGGTGAGCTTTCATCGGAACCACCAACCCCACCTGCCGACGAAGGCCAATAAGAAGCTGTCTGGAATACAACCGCATAACCGCGAAGCGGTTAAGCTCCATGGCCTAGGGTCGCGGAGCGCATCCTGGGAGGGCTTGATCTCTTCGTTATGGATTTTCAAGAACGACTCGAACGCGCGATCGAACGGGGCCAACGTCTGAGCAATGCCCGTGCGGCGGAGGAAGCCCAGAAGGCACTGACCGAGAAGGAGTTGCAGCGATTGCACTCGCAGGCTCGCCTACAGCTTTGTGAGCATATCGAGCATTGCCTGCACCAGTTGGCCGATCGCTTTCCTGGCTTTCGTTTTGAGACAATTGTCGATCCGCGGGGTTGGGGTGCCGCGATCAGCCGCGAGGATCTTCGTTTGCGTCGGGCACAGCCGCGGCAGACCTGTTTCAGTCGATTGGAAATGCTCATCTCGCCCATCTCTCCCTCCTTGATTTTGGATCTGACAGCCAAGGCGACCGTTTGCAATCGGGAGATACTCGGCCGCTCACATTACCAACGGCTGGCCGAGTTGGACCTGCCGGCATTTACCGACATGATCGATCTCTGGGGGTTGGAATTCGCCGAGCGCTATGCGGCTGAGTAGTCGGCCAACTAAAGCAGATTGACGATCCCCCACCCGCCAGTTAAGCTGGTTAAATACACGCAAGGGCTTTCAATCCCGGATCGGAAGCATCAGCTCAGTGCCGCTGGGCTGGCAGAATGATATTTACCCCCAATGGTATAGTGAATGCGCAAGAAGGCATTGATTACCGGAATTACCGGGCAGGATGGTTCGTACCTCGCCGAGTTGCTGCTGGAGAAGGACTATGAGGTCCATGGTTTGGCCCGCCGGTCCAGTTCTTTCAATCGGGGAAGGCTCGACCAGGTGGTTGACGCAGAAGGCGGGTCGGCCGGAGTATCGCTCTCGCACGCCGTGCTGCATTATGGCGATCTCTGTGACGCTTCTTCGGTCAACCGGCTCTTGCGTGAAATCCGCCCCGACGAGATCTACAACTTGGCCGCGCAGAGCGACGTGAAAATCAGCTTTGAGATCCCGGAATACACGGGCGACGTCAATGGCCTGGGAACGCTGCGGATTTTGGAAGGAATTCGCGAGAGCGGATCAAATCCGCGGATTTATCAGGCTGGCTCGTCGGAGGTGTTCGGCAAGGCCCAAGAGTCACCGCAGAAGGAAACGACGCCATTCTATCCTCGTTCGCCCTACGCGGCCGCCAAGGTCTATGCCCATTGGCTGGCTGTCAACTATCGTGAGGCCTACGGCATGTTCATCTGCAATGGCATCGCCTTCAACCACGAGTCGCCGCGGCGCGGCGAGAATTTTGTCAGCCGCAAGATTACCCTCGGGGCTGCGGCGATCAAGCTGGGACTGCAATCGAAACTGGCCTTGGGCAATCTCGAAGCCCAACGTGACTGGGGCTATGCCAAGGATTACGTTGAGGCCATGTGGAGGATGCTCCAGCAGGAGCAGCCCGACGACTTCGTGGTCGCTACCGGTGAGACCCGCTCAGTGCGAGATTTCTGCGAGGCAGCCTTCGGTTACTTGGGCATGGATTATCGCGATTACGTTGTCGTTGATCCGGCCTACTTCCGACCGACCGAAGTCGATCGGCTGGTGGGCGATGCCAGCAAGGCACGCCGGGTGCTCGGCTGGTCGCCGCAAACAAGTTTTCGAGAGCTTGTGCATTTGATGGTCGATTCCGACCTGGAATTGCTCAAGTGCCAATGCCGCTAGGAGACCCTGGAGAACATGCCTTGACACGTGTCTTGCTCAAACCACGAAAAGCCCGTCCGTTTTTTGGCCGGCATCCCTGGGTTCTCGATTCGGCCATCGACCGCATCGAGGGTAGTCCGGCAG
>JANXQG010000636.1 GCA_025356915.1 Planctomycetota bacterium
AGCGGAAGGGCGCAAGCACTCCGGTAGTACAATCGATCGAGCCGGCACCGGACGGCTCGCGCCGTGCCGCTTTCATTCGATGATCGGGAGGTGGAAACGGAGCATGGCATGCAACGATTGAGACGCAGACGGGCAAACTCCGACACAGATTATGTCGAAGCCTACCCCACCGCGCCACCTCTCGACTCTACCCGGAATTTTCGGAATTCTCCCTGCCTTCCCGCAACCTCGCCCGTATTAGTTTCAACCGCTCGGCCAATTCGCGTTCAAACCCGCGATCGACCGGGCGATAGTATTCTCTTTCAACGCCGAGATAATCCTGCGCGGCGATGCCGCCTTCGGCGTCGTGGGCATACTGGTAGTCTTGCCCCTGACCCAAACGCTTCGCACCGGCGTAGTGCGAGTCGCGCAAGTGAATTGGAACCGGCAGCAGGCGGCCATCGCTCACATCCTTGCGGGCCTCGCCGATGCCGACCGTTGCGGCGTTCGACTTCGGCGCACAGGCCAGATAGGTCACGGCCTGGGCCAGCGTCAACTGACATTCCGGCAGCCCAACCAGTTCGCAACCATGTGCGGCGGCCACGGCCAACGTCAGCGCGGCGGGATCGGCATTGCCGACATCTTCGCTGGCGAGGATCACGAGTCGCCGGGCGAGAAAGCGGATATCTTCTCCCCCTTCAAGCATCCGCGCAAGCCAATAGAGGGCTGCGTCGGGATCGCTCCCGCGGATGCTCTTGATCAGCGCGCTAATGGAATCGTAGTGCGAATCGCCGTCCCGATCGTACTGCACCGCCTTTCGCTGCACCGATTCCGCGGCAAGCTCGCGAGTAAACTCCACGGGCCGGTCGGGGCTGGAGAGCACGCCGACCTCAAGGGCTGAGAGTGCTCGGCGGGCGTCGCCGTCGCTGCTTTCCGCGAGGAATTCCAGGGCGTCCTCGTGCAATCGCACCTGGTATTGCCCCAGGCCACAGCGGGTGTCGGCCGCAGCGCGACGCAGCAGCGACTTGATGTCGTCGTTGGAAAGCGGCTGGAACTGGAATATCCGGCTGCGGCTGACCAAGGCACTATTGACCGTGAAGAAAGGGTTCTCGGTCGTCGCGCCCACGAGGATCACTTCGCCCTCCTCCACCCCCGGCAGGAGCACGTCTTGCTGGGCCTTGTTGAATCGATGGATCTCATCGACGAACAGCAGCGTCCGTTGGCCGGTGGCCAACAATCGGTCGTGGCCTTCCGTGAGGAACTCGCGAAGCTCCTTCACCCCGCTGACTACGGCACTGATTTGCTGGAAGTGGCTGCGGCTCTCCCGTGCCAGCAGTCGGGCGAGCGTCGTCTTGCCACTGCCCGGCGGACCGTAAAAGATTACCGAGCCAAGCCGATCGGCCGCCAACAGCCGTCGCAGCAGTTTACCCTCGCCGAGAAAGTGCTGCTGGCCGACAATCTCATCGAGTTTTGTCGGCCGCATTCGCGCAGCCAAGGGCTGGGCCGCACGGCGATTTTCGTCCTCAGAAACAGCAAACAGCGACATGGAGACCTTTCTTCATTACGCATTTACTCAGGAACCTCACGAATGATTTGCTCGAAAACGGGAATGAGCGGAGGAAGCTCGTTTCGTACAACATTCCAGATGATTTCCAAGTCGATTTCGTCGTACGCGTGAATTATGCGGTTCCTGGTGCCGCGGATCTGCGCCCAAGGAACCGTGGGGTAGGCCTGTGCGACGGTATCCGGGATACGTTTTGCAGCCTCGCCCAAGACCGTCAGATTCCAAACGCAGGCATCCACCGCTTTCTAGTCTGCGCGGAATTCCGTTTCCGTCATTCCCTCGGTGTAACGGAGAATTTTAGCTGCTGCTTCCTGCATGTGCCGCAGGCGGAATTTCCATTCCTTGTGCGTCGAATACATTGATTGCTTCCCGAAAGATGTTTCTTTTCAGTTCGTTGATGACGGATCGCCGCAAGACTAGGTCTACCTTTCGTACGCCAAGCAAGGACTGCAAATACTGCTCGGTACCGATCAGGTGAAAAAGTCCAATCGGACGGTCGAACTCCACCAGCAGGTCCACATCACTTTCGGCTGTGGATTCGTCACGAGCAACCGAACCGAACAGCGCGAGCGACTTAATTGCGAACCGCTTTCGCAACTCGTTGTGATGGGCGGCAAGGGTCTCCAAAACTTCAGCGCGATTCATGGCGTTCGTTCGTTCGTTGATTTGCTCACTCCTCGACCTTGGCGTCAATTTCGTTCCACCCGTCCAACAGTGCCAGGATTTGTTCCGGAGTCAGTCCGGTTTCCTCTTTGTCGAGGGAACGGATCGGCTTTGGACGTTGGAATGGCATGGCTACCGTTGCTCGGTGAATGGTTCAGAGACAGTTACATTGTAGCAGATGGCTCATTCACCACGGGTGCAAAGTCCTGAAAAACTATTACTGTACGCTTGTGGGTGAATCGGATAAGTAGATAGAGCCGATCATTCGTCATTCGTCATTTTCCCTTCGTCCTTTCCAATCGGTCCACCCTGCGGCAAAAGTTCCCTCAACGGACATGCCTTGCAGAGCGGCTTGCTCTTCTTGCAATGGTGTTTTCCCAGGTTGACCAACAGGGCATGGAACTCGTTGAACATGGGGGCGTCGGCCGGCAGGTGGTCGTGAACATATTCCTGGATCTGGTAATAATCCGACTCCAGATCGATCCATCCGTGGCGGCTGAAAATGCGGTACGTGTAGGCATCGACCACGAAGGTCGGCAGCGACCCGGCGTAGAGGAGAATCGAATCGGCCGTTTCCGGACCTACGCCGTGGATACTCAGCAACTCTTGGCGAAGTGTGCTCAGCGGCGTTCGGAACATGGCCTCGATCGAACCGTCGTAACGCTCAACCAGAAATTCCAGCAGGCTCCGCAACCGCTTGGCCTTGATGCGGTAGTAGCCGGCCGGACGAATCAGTTCCTCTAATTCCTCCGTGTGTACGTCGTACAGGGCATGGAGATCCAGCAAGTCGGCCTCGCGAAGGTTGGAAATCGCCCGTTGGACGTTCTGCCAGTTCGTGTTTTGGACGAGGATGGCACCGACCATCATTTCAAAAGGAGTATCGCCGGGCCACCATTTCTGTGGACCCAAGG
>JANXQG010000682.1 GCA_025356915.1 Planctomycetota bacterium
CGTCGGTTCAAGGGTCTTCGCCAATGGTGCCGATACGGTTAGTAACCCTTAGAGATTTGCGCGTGCCACGGTGGCACGCTGCGAGGGCGCGTCAGGAACTGAATGGGAATGTTCGAGCCATGGATTGGTTCGAACATTCCCATTCAGTTCCTGACGCGCCCTCGCAGCGTGCCACCGTGGCACGCGCAAATCTCTAAGGGTTACTAACCGTATCGGCACCATTGGCGAAGACCCTTGAACCGACGGAAACTATTTTCACTAAAAGGTTTACTACTCCTGCTACGCAAGAATTGCCGCGTACGAAAGACAGTCAAAGTTTGCCGGATGTAAGGACTACTGACCCTGAAAAAGAGTGATAATTTCTTCTTAACCGGAAAACTTCCCCTCTTTTACTGGCCGTGTGAGATTTTCGGCTCTTCCGGTTCTAGGTGCAGTAGGAGGAAGATGAGGGTGGGACGAGCGGGAGTTGGTGGGGCTCGTTTCACTCTCCCCCCCCATACGCATTAACGGCTCTCCGCCAAGTTTGGGGGCGGGCGTCTCGCCTGCCCGGTTCAACCACAACATCTTGTGCAACTTAAGGAATTCACTCGTCCCACTTCACCGGCATCCAGAGGCCGCACATTATTCCTTTGTGAAAATGAACCAACCAAAGATACTGTTTCTGGGTCCGGTTGCGTAGAGGTTTCCGAATGCGTAAAATAGAACGAATCTGGGGTCCGGCGAAAGCTTACCATGCCCCACAGTTCGGTTTGCGCTAGCCTGCAAATCCGTCCGAATCGATAGAGGAAGTCCCGTCGGCCCCGCCGGCATGGTTTTCGTCGGGCAACTTACTCTCTTGAGGGGATCTTTCCCGTGATGCATCTCGATTATTTGCCAGGAACATTTTTCGGTCCATCCACGTTGGTGGAGATGGTCCGTCATCGTGCACGGACTCAGCCCAAGGATATCGCTTTCTCCTATCTCGTTGACGGCGAGCTTGAGCAAGTCGATCTGACCTACGAAGAACTCGACCGCCAGGCTCGGGCGATTGGAGCATGGCTGTTGTCGCGGGGTCTGGCGGGTGAAAGGGCATTGCTGCTGTATCCCGCCGGCTTGGAATTCATTGCCGGGTTCTTGGGTTGCTTGTACGCGGGCGTGGTTGCGGTGCCGGTTTATCCGCCGCGTCGCAACCGCTCGATGACGCGGATCCAAGCCATCGCTGACGACGCCGAGGCCAAAGTGGCCCTCACGACCAACGTCGTATTGTCGCGGGTCGAAAGCCTAATCGACGAGGCATCGCACCTCAAGGAACTCGCTTGGCTGGATACATGTCATGTTCCGGCCGGAATGGAACAGCAGTGGCGGCTTCCGGACATCCACGGCGAGACCTTGGCCTTTCTACAATATACCTCCGGTTCGACCGGTACGCCCAAGGGCGTGATCCTCAACCACGCAAACTTGGTCCACAATTCGGCGCTGATCGCCTATGCCTTCGAGCACACGCGGACGAGCCTGGGAGTGTTTTGGCTCCCCAGCTATCACGACATGGGGTTGATCGGCGGGATTTTGCAGCCAATCTACCTCGGCCGCACCACCGTGCTGATGTCACCGATGACGTTTTTGCAGAAGCCATTTCGCTGGTTGTCGGCCATCACGCGATTCCACGCCACCACTGCCGGCGGACCGAACTTCGCCTACGAGCATTGTATCCAGAAGATTACGCCGGAGCAGCGAAAGCAACTCGATCTGAGTAGTTGGAAGCTGGCCTTCAATGGGGCCGAGCCGGTGCGGGCGGAAACGCTGCGTCGATTTGCCGAGATGTTTGCCCCCTGCGGCTTTCGGGCCGAGGCTTTCTATCCCTGTTTTGGACTGGCGGAGGCAACCCTCATTGTTTCCGGAGGATATGTCGTAAAACCGCCCATTATTCGCAGCTTTGATTCGGTTGCCCTCACGCACGGCAAGGTACTAGAAGTGGCTGGCGGAAGCCCAACCGCCCGCGATCTCGTCGGCTGTGGTGGAACCCTGCCGGACCAGAAGATCGTTATCGCCAACCCCGAGACCATGGTCACCTGTTCGGCTAGCGAGATCGGCGAAATCTGGGTCAGCGGTCCGAGCATGGCCCAGGGATACTGGAAGCGGCCCGAAGTCACGGAGGCGACTTTCCATGCCCATTTGCAAGACACGGGCGATGGTCCGTTCCTCCGCACGGGCGACCTAGGCTTCATGCTCGACGGTGAGTTGTATGTGACCGGCCGACTGAAAGACTTGATCATTCTCCGCGGCGTGAACTATTATCCACAAGACATTGAACTGACCGTGCAGCGATGTCATCCGCGATTGCGTACCGATTGCGGCGCGGCGTTTTCCGTGGAAAAAGACGGGCGCGAGCAACTCGTGCTGGTATTCGAGGTCGAGCGGCACAAGCAGGGGCAGTTTGGCGAAGTCTTGCAGGCGATCCGTCGCTCGGTGGCCAGCGAGCACGACTTGAACGTCGATGTCATTGTGCTGATTCGTGCCGGTACCGTGCCGAAGACTTCTAGCGGCAAGATCCAGCGGCACGCATGTCGCCAGGGCTACCTCGACGGCACACTCGACGTGGTGGGCCTCTGGCAGCTAGGTGGCAAGGAAGAGCCGATTCTCCCCTCTCCCTCTGGGAGAGCGGCAGAGAGTGAGCAAAGTCTCCCCTCTCCCTCTGGG
>JANXQG010000024.1 GCA_025356915.1 Planctomycetota bacterium
CCGCCTTTAATCCCCAATGATTCCACGAGCAGATCTCCTGCCGTGGCACCGCGAGCGACCTTGCTGACCATCGTATGGGCAAGCTTCAGCGGGGCGTAAAAGCCGTGATAGGTCGTGGTGTATCCGGTCTGCGAATCGCCGACGATGATTGAAGGACGGTAGATCGTGGGTGGATCAAGAAAATCGGCCGTGCGGACGAGCATCTCAGCCTGAAGCTTCGTTTTTTCGTAGACATTGCCAGCAGTCTGGCCGACTTCAACATCGCTTTCCAGGACGCACCCTTCTCGTAAACCGCAGACGTAGGCCGTCGATACGTGGTGGAACTGTCGGATGCCGGTGCAACGGCAGAGTTCCAGCATTCGCCGCGTGCCTTCGACATTGGAAAGGTAGGGCTCGCCGTCGAGATCATCACCCCGAAAGACGAGGCTGGCGGCATTGTGAAAGACCGAGGTGCAGTGCCGCCCGATCCAGTCGAGGGAACGATTGTCCAAACCGAGGTCGATCTCGCTGAGGTCACCTTCCAGCACGACCGGTCTGGGAAGCGATGTCTCCAGCGACAGTTCCCACTGCCGTAGCAAGGTCTCGACGCGCTGACGAGCCGATTCCGACTTGGAAGGCCGAACAAGCACCGCCATGCGACGCCCAGCCAACAAACAATCGCGGAGCAGATAGGATCCCAAGAGCCCCGTTGCACCCGTAAGAAGGTGATAGCCTGTGGTATTTTTTCTTCCTGCACCCAACAAGAGAGTCTCCCAATAAAACATGCCCGCCGAAACGTGTCCGCCGTCGTTGGCGGCATTAAAACGCATTTTACCTGACATGGTGTGATCCCGCAACCACCCCTCTGATTGTGGAAATCGAAAGATCCGGCAGATAAGCGGTGGACATGCGTTTTCGCCTCGTTGACCGCCAGCTTACTCCACTATCGGCCATATACCATGCACCATTCTGACGGGTCTTAATCCTGTTTTTTGCTAATATCCACTTCGATAATTAGCCCCCAACTTGCCGATGAGGCTTAGAGGATAATTACCATGGAGGTCTAAAATAATGCGACTTACACTGAGCATCCTCTTTTGGGAGCTGGGACTCTACCGCAACTCCCGGCTTCAACGGGACGCTGTTCTTCGCCGGAACCAGCGCAGGTTCTCTCGCTTGTTGTCTTACTTGGAGCGGCATTCCCCGTACTACGCGCGTATCCTCGAACAACGGCAGATCGATCCTCGACGGGCGAAACGTCTTTTCCGACACCGTGGCACCATCGGTACGCGACGACTACTCCTTTTACCGGGGGTTCCACAGGGTCAAAGCCCTCGCCGGACGCCGCGAGGAGAAACTCTTGCTGCTCAATGAATCAGGACACGAAGATTTTATCCACCCTTTGCTGATCGTTGAGTTCTTCATTCGAGGCATGGAGCGGTTTCAAGTCGTCCGCACCGGTCCCGCAGCCTTCACTTTTCGTGTGAAACTACAGGCCGACCAATTGCCCACCGAGCGAAATCGCGTGGCACGCGAGATTTGTGCCAAGTGGGACGCGATTCTCGCCCAAAAGAACATGCGGAATGTCCGCTACCAGGTGGAGTGGGCCAAGGAACTGAGTCACGATGCGCGGACCGGAAAGTTCCGGCTGGTGGATACGTCGCTGAGGACGGAACCGATGTTCTTCTCGCCAGCGGTATCCCTTCATCCAGCCGCCTGAACAGCGATTTCTTTTGCCAGTCCAAATAGTCCGCATAATTCTCGTCGCAAAAGAACGTCGGCTGTCAACGGTTTTCACGCCTGGGTGATAGGGTGCTGCATTCCGGGAATAACGACATGTGCCAATCGAGCCATGCCGATAATCTAGCAAAACAGCTTGCTCCCGGAAAGAGTTCATATATGCTGTCTCCATCTTGAGTACGAGCAATTGGAACGTATTATCGCATTTCCTAGGAAAGCGCGGCGGAATTCACACACACACCGGCGAGTCCAATCGCGTCTCCGGACACTTGGCGGAAAAGCCAACGGTTACCGGCGACGCGGGCAGCGAGTCCTGAGAGGCCAACATCATTTTCCGAGGAGCATGCTTCTTGAGGAAGCGGCAAATCCGCTTCTGATACTGCTCTGGCTCGGACCAAAGCGATCGGTTGTGATTGCCCTTGGGTACAATCCAAAGGCGAGCGGGAGTGCGCAGCCTTCTCCAGAGGCGCTGGGCCAGTTCCAGGGGGATCGTGTGATCGCGACCTCCGTGAATCATCAATAACGGCTGCCGAATACGACGAATGTCGTTCTTCAGCTTGATACAGGGGTGCCTGAGCTTTCTCGCCACGATGTCATGCACGAACGTGCCGTAGAGCACTTGCAGAAACCAAGGCACGGCATTCAATATGGGTGCTAGACGCACGAACTGCGGCATGAACCGCCGAATATATGCGGTCGTTACCCAGCGAGACTCGAACGCACCGTCAGTAATGACTGCCCAGATGCCGTTATGGCGGCTTGCCACACTTATTGCCACACATCCGCCGCGACTCAGACCCAGCAACGCCACCCCCGTCACATCGGTGTAGCCCGATCTTTGAAGGTAGTTAATCGCCCCCAAGACATCCTGCACTTCGTACTGGGTGGCCCAAGTTCGGGGCATATAGCCCTCCATACGATCGCTGGTACCGTGATTCCGAAAGTCGAAAGCAAAAACGTCGAACCCTTGGTTGAGGAGTCGCGAAACATACGAGGTCGCGACATGGCGATCGCCGCCGAACTCGTGACAGAACACCAACACGCCGCGACGCTGCGGTGTACGCCGATGGACGTAAGTGCCCCTCAAGGTAACTCCATCCAGCGATGTGAATTCGCACTCCTCACACCAGCCCAGGTCCGTAAGGGAAAATCGGCCGGCAGCACCCACTCCCAAAGTAGCGACCGTTTCACAAATATTAACTGCCGATGGGAGGTGGAATAGCCAGACGCTCAGCAAGATCAGCGAGGCAATTAGCACCAAGAGTACAATTGCCACAGATATCCAGAAAATCATCTTCACTCAGTCCGTGTTCTTTGGTATTGTCCGCGCGATCCCAAAAAAGCGGTTCGATTCTCATGTCGTCGTCCAGGGAGAAGTTGAAGTCAATCACCTCCCATGTGGCGAACAGCTCCCGGAATTCGAGGGGACAGCATACATAACTACCGTTTCGCGGCCGTCTTGGGACCAGGTTTCTGTCGCCTCAAGACTCGGCCAAGATTCTTCTTCAGCCACAGCTGAAAATCCTGGTCACCAAAAACATCGCCCTGCCGGGGAAATGAAGATTATTCTACCTGACTTGGCGAGATCCCACCACCACCCCCTCTGATTGTGGAAAAAACCTTGCAAACTACGTCCAATTCTGCAACAGTTGTTGATTCGCCGATCCTCACATATATCCTCCGACAATATAATACCCTCATATATTGACACACCCCGGAAATAGCAGTACGCTGGATAGTAGCAATCCTCTGTTGCCAGTTGATCGCTTGGCTGGAAGCTGGCCTTTCCCTTTGCGGCTATTCTGGACGAAGTGGTGTATGTCGATAAAGGTCACCTGCCCCAACGGGCATGCGCTGCAAGTGAAGAGCGAATTTGCGGGAAAATCGGGCCTCTGCCCGCACTGCAAAGCCCGCATTGTCGTTCCCAAACCAGAAACTGTAGCCATTTCCGAAGACGATCTACTGGAACTTTTAGGGCCGCCGCGCGCGGTTCATCGCGTGCCCGTTGCCGACGAGTCGCTGCTCCATCATTCCACGGCGCACAAGGAAGAGCCGAAGAAGCAGGATCCGAAAGGGGAAGCTGCCGCCAGTCCGACCGATTCGGCCTTGTTGCGCCGCAAGAGGGTCTGCCCGAAATGCTGCGAAATCATCTCCATTTCGCATTCCGATTGCCCGCAATGTCACACGTCGTTGTCCGAATGGACTTTTCCCCTGCCGGACGAACAGACGGCGCGTGAGAGTCACCGATCATCGTGTCGCTTCTTGGGGCTTCGCAAACAAGGCAACGTACTCGTGATCCGCTTCGGTGAGCATCGAATTCTCGATGAGTTGACGATCAAAAAATTCGGCGATGATTTGTTCCATGTGGCCGATCGACCCGATTGTGATAACCTCCTTTTGAACTTCACCGGAGTTGTAGGGCTGTCCAGTGCCATGCTTGGCGTCATGCTCATGCTGCGCAAGAAAATGAGCCAGAAACTGGGAACACTCAAGCTCTGCCAGGTTGGCCCTGAGATCATGGACGTATTCCACGCCACGAAGCTGGGCCAACTCTTCGAGATCCTTGGCACCGAGCAGCAAGGCGTGAAGGCGTTTGAGTGAATTGGGTTATGGTGACCCCCTCGTTGCCGCCACCCCCGTCGCATATTATAATCTTCATTCTCCATTTTTCGCTGAGTTGGGCTTCCAAGACGCATAAATACTCATGATCAACCTCACTCCCAAACACTCCTTTCTCATCGGTATCGATTCCGACGGTTGCGTATTCGATACCATGGAGGTGAAGCACAAAGAATGTTTCGCACCCAACGTAATCAAGTATTTCGGGCTTGCTGGCGTGAGCAAATACGCCCGCGAGGCATGTGATTTCGTCAACCTCTACTCGAAAAGCCGGGGTATCAACCGCTTTCCCGCATTGATCGAGGAATTGGATTGGACCGCCGCCCGGCCGGAGGTACTCGCCCGGGGTGTGAAAATCGAGATTGCACAGTCCGTTCGCAACTGGATCGCCGCAGAGCCTAAACCGGGGAATCCGTCGTTGGAGAAAGCCGTGCAGGAGACGGGCGACCCGGATCTGAAACATCTATTGGAATGGTCCAAGGCCGTAAACCGCTCGGTCGAGGAGATCGTCCACCATGTGCCGCCTTTCCCTTACGTCAGGCTCTGCCTGGAGAATATGATTGCCCAGGCCGACGTATTGGTTATCTCGGCCACGCCACACGAGGCATTGCAGCGAGAATGGGACGAGCACGACCTGACCCAATATGTCGTTGCCATCTGCGGCCAGGAAGTTGGTACGAAGAAGGAATGCCTGCAACCAGCCAAACAGTATCTACCTTGCCATACGCTGATGATCGGCGACGCCCCCGGCGATCACAAGGCGGCAGTGGCCAACGAAGCTTTATTTTTCCCCATCAATCCCGGCGAGGAAGAAGGGAGCTGGAAGCGGTTGTTGGATGAGGGGCTATGCCGCTTCTTTGACGGCACTTTTGCCGGCAAGTATCAAGACGATCTGCTCGCCGAGTTCGATCGTTATCTGCCGGAACTGCCGCCGTGGGAGGCAAAATGACGAACCTTGAACCTTTACCCTTTGCGAGTTTACTATGTCCGACAAATGTGATTTCGGTCTTATTGGCCTTGCGGTAATGGGTGAGAACCTGGCTTTGAACATTGAAAGCCGAGGCTACTCCGTTGCCGTGTTCAACCGCACCACGAGCAAAGTCGATGATTTTATCAACGGCCGGGCCGAGGGTAAACGCTTCCGCGGTTGCCATAGCCTGGAAGAACTGGTCGGAAACTTGGCCGCGCCGCGCAAGGTGATGCTCATGGTCAAGGCCGGCCAGGCGGTTGATGAGTTCATCGACCACCTCATTCCGCTGCTCTCGTCCGGCGATGTGATCATCGACGGCGGCAACACCTATTTTCACGACACCCAGCGACGCACCCAGTACGTTGAGTCGAAGGGCCTGCTGTTCATCGGCACCGGCGTCTCCGGCGGCGAGGAAGGCGCGCTGAAAGGGCCTAGCATCATGCCCGGCGGCAGTGAAAAGGCTTGGCCGCTGGTCAAACCGATCTTCCAGTCGATTTCGGCCAAGGTCGGGCCGAACCACGACATCCCCTGTTGTGAATGGGTTGGTCCACGCGGTGCCGGTCATTACGTGAAGATGGTCCATAACGGCATCGAGTACGGCGACATGCAGTTGATCTGCGAGGCCTACTGGATTCTCAAAAACGCCTTGGGCATGACCAGCGATGATCTCTACCAGGTCTTCGACGATTGGAACCACGGCGAACTAGACAGCTACCTCATCGAAATCACTCGCGATATCTTCAGCGTTGTCGATCCCGAGTCGGGCGGTCATCTGGTTGACACTATCATGGACACCGCCGGAGCCAAGGGCACGGGCAAATGGATGAGCCAGTTGGCCCTCGACCTGGGTGTGCCCAGCACACTCGTAACCGAGGCCGTTTACGCCCGCTCTCTCTCGGCCCTTCGCGATGCTCGGATCCGCGCATCGTCCAAGCTGGCCGGTCCTTCAGGCAAGTACGAGGGAGACCGCAAGCCGTTCATCGAGCAAGTTCGTCAGGCATTGTACGCCTCGAAGATCGTGAGCTATGCCCAGGGCTACGTGCAGATGCAGGCTGCGGCCATCGAGTACAATTGGCCGCTGGATTTCGGCTCGATAGCTCTGCTATGGCGCGGCGGCTGCATCATCCGTGCGGTCTTTCTGGAACGGATCAAGGAGGCTTTTGACGCCGATCCCAAGTTAGAGAACCTGCTCCTCGCCAGCTACTTCCAGGAGGCGACCGCCAAGGCCCAGGATGCCTGGCGAAACGTGATCGCCACGGCCGTCCGGCTCGGCATCCCCACACCGGCCTTCTCGGCGGCTTTGGCCTATTACGATGGCTATCGCAGTGCCCGGCTGCCGGCCAATTTGCTCCAGGCTCAGCGGGACTATTTTGGTGCCCACACGTATCGGCGAATCGACCGTCCGGGTGTTTTTCATAGCGACTGGCTGCGGCTGCGGAGGTAGGCTTCGCATATTTCAGGTGTAGGGTGGGCCGAGCGCAGCGAGTCCCACCTAATTGGTTGTGAAATGTTTGGTTGAGTCCAAAGGACACGATTTTATGCCCAAAAACTATCTCCACGATTTGTTTTCCCTCGACGGTCAGACGGCCGTCGTCATCGGCGGGGCCGGCGTTCTCGGCTTTGCCCTGGCTAAGGGACTCGGCTCGGCCGGTGCTCACGTGATCATCGCCGACCTAAAGGACGATGCCTGCAAAGGTCGGGTGGCAGAACTTCAGCAGTGCGCAATTCAAGCCGGTTCATGCACAGTCGATGTCACCCAACGGTCGTCGATCGAGAACCTGTTGGCTTCAACCCTTCAACAGACAGGCCGGGCCGACATCCTCATCAACTGCGCCGGCGTGAACGTCGGCAACCCGTTCCTGGAAGCGACCGACGCCGACTGGGACCGCATCATGGCGATCAACCTCCGCGCCGTATTCCAGGGCTGCCAGGTTTTTGGCGGCCACATGGTCAAGGCTGGTGGTGGGGCAATCGTCAACATCGGCAGCGTGACTTCCCACCTGCCGCTGTCGAAGGTGTTTGCCTACTCGGCCTCCAAGGCCGGCGTGCTCAATCTGACAGGTAATGTGGCCCAGGAGTTCGGTGCATTGGGCGTGCGGGTTAACGCTATCTGCCCCGGTTTCTTCCCCGCCGAGCAGAACCGCAAGCTCCTGAACCAAGAGCGGACCGACAACATCATGCGAGGCACGCCGATGAAGCGATTCGGTGAGCCGGAGGAACTGATTGGCGCGTTACTGCTCTTGGTCGCCCCCAAGGCCGGGCGGTTCATCACCGGCACGCACATCAACGTCGACGGCGGCTTCACGGCCGCATGGTTCTGAAAGTAGCAGGCACGCTCCGTGTGCCGTCTGCCCCGCATTTGGTTACGGTCCTCATCGCGTAGCGACGAACAGCATTATCGATCTATGTCCAATTGGGATCGCAGTAATTCCGAGTTTATCACTGACCAAGACAGTCTGACTGTCCCAGCCGGCGGGGCAACCCAACCGCCTTCCTCCTTCGTCCTTCCCCCTTCTTTTCGTCCCCACGGGTTCCGCATCGGCAATGTCGCCATCGACTTCCCCGTTGTCCAGGCAGCGCTAAGCGGTTACAGCGACTGGCCGATGCGGGTTATTGCTCGGCGGCTCGGCGCAGCCTACACGCTGGGCGAAGTGCTCTTGGACAAGTTTATTGTCCAGGTCAGCAAAGGGTCGAAAGCCCGGCGGTACATCCGCACATCGAATGAAGAGCATCCCGTCGGCGCGCAACTGATGGGTGCCGATCCGGAAGGCTTTCCGCCCGCCGCGCTCAAGCTCGCGGAGGCCGGTTTCGATATTATCGACCTGAACTTCGGTTGCCCGGTGAAGAAGGTGTTGGGCCGCTGCTGTGGTGGGTTTCTTTTGAGCACGCCCAGTGCCGCGTTGGAAATCGTCGGCCGGGTTCGCGATGTCTTGCCGCCGCACATTCCACTTACGGTGAAGATGCGGCGAGGCCTGGACGACAGCCAGGAAAGCCGCGACAATTTCCTCGCGATCTTCGACGGCGCCTTTCGTCTCGGCGCAGCGGCCATCACCGTCCACGGCCGAACGGTTCGGCAGCGTTACGACGGCCCGAGCAACTGGAACTTCCTGCGTGAAGTGAAACAGCACGCCGGCTCACGAATCGTCTTGGGCAGTGGCGACTTGTTCACTGCGGAGGATTGTTTGAACATGCTCATTCAGACGGGTGTCGATGGTGTGACGGCTGCCCGCGGCGCGATCGGCAACCCTTGGATATTCCGCCAAGCCCGGGCCTTGGCCGCCGGTCAGCCTGCCGAACACCCCAGCCTGGCCGAACAGCGCGAGGTGATGCTCGAACACTACCGCTTAGCCGAGACCACTTACGGCTGCAATCGCACCTCTGCCCACATGCGGAAGTTCGGCATTCTCGGCTCGCGGATGCATCCGCGGATGAAGGAAGTTCGCGAGGATTTTGTCGCCGTGAAGACTCGCGATCAATGGCATGCGGTCGTGGAGAAGTGGTACCCTAGGTAGTCATTCCCAAGAAACTTTCCCAAGACACAGGATTGTGAACCCGTTTATTAGTAAGCGTGCGAGATAAGCACCCTTGACAGTCATGGTAGCCTGGAGGGTAGGTTAATTTTTTCCCACCCCGTATCAGGAGGCTACCCGATTATGACGCGACAAGTGAATTCCGTGCTTTGGA
>JANXQG010000105.1 GCA_025356915.1 Planctomycetota bacterium
GCGAGATCGGCGCGATAGACCATGGAGATGAGTATTTCCTTGGAAAGCCCATAAGGACCGGCGAATCAATAACTGTACTCATCTCGCTCCGCGAGATGCATTCCATCTCGCGGAGCGAGATGAGTACGTTCCGAAAACCCGACAGTTATTGATTCGCCGGTCCTTATGGGCTTTCCAAGGAAATACTCATCTCCATGGTCTATCGCGCCGATCTCGCTGGCTCGGCAGCCGCGACGACGTGGTCAAAGGTGAACTCGCCGTCGACGTAGTCGATCCGCACTCGCGTGCCGGCCACCGACTCGTGTTTCAAGAGTTCGACCGCCAGCGGGTTCTGCAATCGCTGCTGGATAACCCGCTTCAACGGTCGGGCACCGTAGGTCGGATCGTAGCCTTCCAGCGAGATGGCACTGATGGCGCACTTGGTCACTTCCAGTTCGATCCCCTTCTCGGTCAACATCTTGCGCAGCCGATCGACCTGCAAGACGACAATCTTGTGGATCGCCTCAGGCGAGAGGGGATGGAAGATTAACACTTCGTCAACGCGATTAAGAAATTCTGGCAGGAAGCTCGCGCGAAGAGAGTCCATCACGGCCTCGCGCATCTGCTCCTCGCCGCCGCCTTCGCGGGTGATCTCCTGAATCACCTGGCTGCCGATGTTCGACGTCATGACCACAATCGTGTTCGTGAAATCGACCGTGTGGCCGAGATTGTCGCTCAAGCGACCATCGTCCAGAACCTGTAAAAGGATATTGAAAACGTCGCGATGGGCCTTTTCGATCTCGTCCAGAAGGATTACCGCGTAAGGCCGGCGGCGAACGGCTTCGGTCAACATGCCGCCCTCTTCATAGCCCACGTAGCCCGGCGGGGCGCCGATTAACCGGCTCACCGTGTGCCGTTCCATGAACTCGCTCATATCGAGGCGGATCAGGGCACTTTCGTCGTCGAACATGATCTGGGCCAGGGCCTTGCAAAGCTCGGTCTTGCCGACGCCCGTGGGACCGAGGAAGATGAACGAGCCAATCGGCCGATTGGGATCCTGCAGTCCGCTGCGGTTGCGGCGGACGGCATTCGAGACGGCGGTCACGGCCTCGTCTTGATCGACCATCCGCTGATGAATGCGCTCTTCCATGACCAACAGTTTGGCCCGTTCGGTTTCCATCATGCGTCTCACGGGGATGCCGGTCCATGCGCTCACCACTTCGGCAATCTCCTCGGGACCGACCTCGCGGCGGAGCAGCCGCCGGCCGGTCACCGGGGCCTGGGGCTTGTCGGCCGATTCGAGCTGCTCCGTGAGCTTCTTCCGCTGGATGTCGAGTTCGTAGAGCTTTTGATAGTCGGCTTCGGCGACGGGCAAGCCGGCCGACTGCTTTTCCTTGATGGCAGCGCCAAGCTGGTTGAATTGCAACAACACTTCGTCGAGCTTGCTGCGGATTTGATGCACGTCGCCCAGCCCGCTCTTTTCCAGTTCCCATTGCTTGCGCAAATCAGCCAAACGGCGGCGAAGTTCCAGCATCTCCTTCTGGATTTCCTCGCGCCGCTGCCGTGCGTGTTCCTCGGTTTCTTCGGCCAACTGCCGATCGACCAGTTCGAGCTGCACCAGACGCCGCTGGACTTCGTCGATCTCTTGCGGCACACTCTGAAGCTCCATGGCCAGGCGACTGGCCGCTTCGTCCATGAGGTCGATCGCCTTGTCGGGCAGGAAGCGGTCGGCGATGTAGCGGTGTGAAAGGTTTGCCGCAGCCACGAGGGCCGAGTCCTTGATCTTCACGCCGCGGTGATGAGCCTCGTAGCGGGGCTTCAAACCGCGAAGGATGGCGATCGTATCCTCGATATTCGGCTCATTGACGTTGACCGGCTGGAATCGCCGCTCCAGTGCAGCGTCCTTCTCAACGTACTTGCGATACTCGTCGAGCGTAGTTGCGCCGATGCAGCGAAGTTCGCCGCGCGCCAGGGCCGGCTTGAGTAGATTGGCCGCGTCGCTACCGCCTTCCGCCCGGCCCGCGCCGACGACCGTGTGCAACTCGTCGATAAAGAGCACGACATTTCCCGCGCTGGAAACTTCCTTCAAGACCGCCTTGAGCCGCTCCTCGAACTCGCCGCGGAACTTTGTCCCGGCCACCAGCGCGCCCATGTCCAAGGCAATCACGCGGCGGTTCTTCAGGCTCTCGGGCACATCGCCATCGACGATTCGCAGGGCCAGGCCTTCGACGATGGCCGTCTTGCCTACGCCAGGCTCGCCGATCAGTACGGGATTGTTCTTCGTCCGTCGAGAAAGAACCTGGATCACGCGGCGGATTTCCTGATCGCGGCCGATCACCGGGTCAAGCTTTCCTTGCCTAGCCCGTTCGACGAGGTCGATGCCGTAACGCTCCAGGGCCTGAAATTTTGCCTCGGGAGTTTGGTCGGTAACTCGCTGGCTGCCGCGAATGGCCTGCATTGCCTGAAGGAGTTCTTTGTCCGTCAGGGCGTTCAGTTTGAGGATATTCTTCGCCCTGGAATCGATTTTGGTCAGGGCCAGCAGGAGGTGTTCGGTGGAGACGAACTCGTCCTTCATCGTGTCGGCTTCGCGCTGGGATGTCTCCAGCACGCGAATCAACTCGCTATTGGGCTGCGGGGGCGAGCCGCCACTGACCTTGGGCAACCGCTGCAACTCGGAACGAACGATTCCTTCCAACTGCGCACGATTGACGCCAATACGATCCAGCAACGGTGCGATCACGCCGTCGGTCTCGTGCAGCAACGCGTCGAGCAAGTGGAGCGGTTCGATCTGCGAATGGCCCTGATCGGTGGCCAACGACTGAGCGTTGGTGACCGCTTCCTGACCTTTGATAGTCAGTTTTTCAAAGTGGAATGCCATCGTCTTGTCCCCTTCTCCTAGCGACCCTTCCCTGAAAGAGCATGAGCAAGCAGGGGGGCATTGGAATGAGATATTATTGGTTCTGCCCAAATCCAACGGAATGAATTCCGTTTTACGAAGTGGCGTTTTCGACAATCTCCGGTGCCCCTGCGGCATCTTTCTGTAGCTTGGGAAGGCCGAATTTCTGTTCGCTCGTATCGGCGTCGAGAAAGACTTCGTCGGTTTCCCTCGCGTCAACATCACGGCGAAGCAGATAATAAATAGCCGTCGAGGCGACACCGAAGTAACTGAACGAATAGCCGATGGCGAGTAGTTTTACCAAGCCGCCCCAAAATGCGAGGAGCGAAGTGGCTGCATGGGCAAGCGACGACTCGCCAGAACCATGCGTCAATTCCTGAATTCGTGCCGATCCTGCGCCCCAACTCGCAGCCCAGGAAGCAAGCCAGATGACCGACGCAGCGAAGTTTTCCACCACGATCCAGCCCAGCCAACCGATCGAGGCAGCCACGATCGCATAGAAAAAATAGCGGAGTGGCCGCTGGAATACGTACGAGTAGGTACGATTCAAGGCATCAAAACTGTCGGTTCCCTCGACACTGATGGTGGCCCACATCAGCGGCCAACCCATGAGTACACCTAATAGGAGGATTGTCATCACGAACCCGCCAGCCAACACGAGCGGCCATAGGAGGGCGGCTAAAACAGCAAGGGTATCGGCTTTCATCATCAGCCCCAGTACCAGGATCGGAAGCACGACCAAGGTGACTCCCAGCATGGGCAGTACAGGTGCAGAGAAGTAAGCCAGCCACTTCGAGCCAGCCCAACGCAGCGATGCCCCCCAACCCACCCGCTCGCCGGTGGCCAACTGCACTGCGGCCACACGACTGATGGCCGCCCCAAAGTATGCCCAGACCGCCAAACTCCAAACGGCCGAAAGGATTAACGCAAAGAAATCGCTTGCTGACAACGCTTGGTCTGATGCCGACGGCGAGATAGACAAAATCTGAAGTACTGGCCGGCTGAGCAAGGCCCACGTGCTCACGACAGGCGAGCGTCCATGAATGTTCAAACCTGATGAATCGTCAAAACCCGCAAATGGGCGGTTTGGCACGGTATTATCGATGACCTGCCAAGCCGACTGGCCTTGAAACGAGCCGGTCCAACTGCTGCAGGGCACTTCCTCATGCGAAAAGATATTTGCGATTCCCCACCACCCAAGCAGGGTCAGCAAAACCGCAGCCGCCCCAAAGGTGATCAGGCGAAGGGTTATCGCCAGGCGAAAGCTCTTGGCAATATTCAGCCAAGGGAAAATTTCTGACCAACGAATCTCTCGTAGCGCCACTCCCTCGTTATCCAACATGGCAAATCTCCTG
>JANXQG010000119.1 GCA_025356915.1 Planctomycetota bacterium
TTTCTGTAAGTCCTTGCGATTCAATGGTTTACGGCAAGGGTTTGGATAGTACCCTAACCCGGATTATTCATGAATTTTAGGGTGCGTGGAGCGAACCCTTAGGGAAATGGTGGGTTACGCACGGAATCCAACGAACGGGAACATTTTTCCCTGGAGTAAACCGGTTCGCGCAACGCACCACTGCGATTGATTTTCCGTGCTCCACCCACCCTACGATGAATAATCCGGGCTAAACCATGTCGTTTCACGGAGGAAGGGATGGAGCGATTGGAGAAGAAGCTAATCAGAAGCATCCTCTTGGTCCATCGATGACTGGGGTAACCCGTGCCCAGGCTTGTTGGCGTAGAGGAGCCAGTAGACCACGGGGATTACGAACAAGGTGAAGATGGTCGAAGCCAAGAGGCCAAAGATCAGCGACCAAGCCAGGCCGGAGAAGATCGGGTCGATGATGATCGGCACGGCCCCCAGCATCGCCGCCGAGGCGGTCAGCAGAATCGGCCGCAGACGTACCACGCGACTCTCCATGATCGCATCAAACAGCGAACGGCCGCGAGAAAGCGAGAGGTGGATGAAATCCACCAGGATGATCGAGTCTCGGGTGACAATTCCGGCCAAGGCAATCATGCCGATCATGCCGGTCGCCGTGAAATACACCGGATCGAGGAATCCGCCAACCTGCTGGGCACTGAGCGCGTTGAGCAGCCAGAAGCCGGGCATCACACCCAAAATCGTCAATGGAATGGCTAGCATGACGACCAACGGGACGGTGAACGAGCCCATCTGGGCCACCAACAGAACGTAGATCGCAATCATCGCCGCACCGAAGGCAAGCCCCAGGTCGCGGAAGACGTCGAGCGTAATCTTCCACTCTCCTTCGCCGGCAAAGTCTACGGTGATGCCCGGTGGCAATCCCCAGCTCACATGGCTGCCGTTGGAGAAGAAGGTACGGTCAGCCACTGTTCGAGGTGTGTTTCCACCAATCCAGCCGCTACCGGGACCAAAGTCCGTGCCTGGGTCCGCATCCGGCAGCGGACCGCCGCTACGGTCGGCCAATAGGTCCACCACGACATCCGCGGGCGGCCGGCCAGCCGTTTCGGCAAAGACATAGCCCACGCGCTGTAGATTTTTGTGGTAGATCATCTGATCGACGCGTGCCGTTTCCCATTGCCCCAACTCAGCCAAGGGAACCAACTGGCCGGTAGTCCCTTTCACGTAAATCTTCGCCAGATCCGCCGCGCTAGCGCGGCGATCGACGGGGAGCCGCAATTCGATGCGTAATGGGTTGCGCTCGGTCTCGCTCCGCATCAGGCCCACCGTGCCGCTATCCAAGAGCGTCCGGAGCGTGCCGGCAATTTGTTCCGTGGTAATGCCGTTGAGTGCGGCCTTTTCCTTGTCGGTAATGAAGGTGATTTTTTGCTGGGCTGTTTCCCGCACATGATCGACATCGACAATACCCGGTTCGATCGCCATGCGGGCGCGCACGGTATCGGCGGCAAGCAGGATATCTTCGTAGCGATGGTCCGGCTGGCCGTAGACCTCGGCGACTAGGCTGGCGATGACGGGCGGTCCGGGCGGGGTCTCCACAAGCTTCATCCGCGCGTGATGCCGATCGGCAATTGCCTGCAAGTCGTTCCGCATCCGCAGGCCGAGGGCATGGCTTTGCTGCTGGCGATTTTTCTTCCCCGCCAAGTTGATTTGAAGCTGTGCTACCTCGTCACCCTGGCGGAGATAATAGTGCCGCACCAGGCCGTTGAAGTCCATCGGCGCAGCCAGGCCGACATAGCTTGTATAATCCGAGACTTCAGGCACCCCGCCGAGGTACGCCTCCAACTCGCGGACGGCCGCATCCGAGCGTTCCAGCGTAGTGCCCTTGTCGAAGTCCAGCACCAGGAGCAGTTCGTTCTTGTTGTCGAACGGCAGCATCTTCAGCGGCACGCTGCGGATGGCTGCCAGACCCATCGCCCCCACGGTCAAGAGTGCCATGGCCAGCAGGAACGACCATGCCACGAGTCGAGAGTGGAGCAACGGCGCCATGAGCGGATAAAATATCTTGTACAATCGCGACTGTTTGACGGCATTCAGATCGTGCGGGTCGTGATCCGCATGGCTGTTGGCACTGCCTGCACGATACTTGTGCTTGAGTACATGGTAGGCCAGCCAAGGCGTGATCGTGAAGGCCACGACCATCGACATGAGCATCGCCACCGGTACGTTCAGTGCCATCGGCCGCATGTAAGGGCCCATCATCCCGGTGATGAAGAACAGCGGCAGAAAGCTGACGATGACGGCCAATGTCGCCGTAATCAGCGGTGGACGAATCTCGGCGACCGCCTCCAGGACAATCCGCCGCGTGGCCTTCTTTCGCAGGGCGAAGTGCCGCACGATGTTCTCCACATCGACAATCGGATCGTCGACCAGAAGGCCCAGCGAGAGAATCAAGGCAAAGAGCGTGACGCGATTGATCGTGTAGCCCAGCATGAGATTCACGGCCAGCGTCAACCCAAAGACCACCGGCACGGCGACCGCCACAATGAGTGCCTCGCGCCATCCCAAACCCAGGGTTAAGAGCGCAACAACGATGAGGATAGCAACTGCCAAGCCTTCAACGAGTTCGTTGACCTTTTCGTCTGCCGTCAGGCCGTAATTGCGAGTGACGACAAGTTCCATGTCGTCCGGCACGATCTTACCACGCAACTCCTCCGCTTGTCGCAAGACTGCGTTGGCCACCCAAACGGCGTTCGATCCCTTTTTCTTGGCGATGGCTATCGTGACGGCAGAAACGGATCCCCTCACCCACTGCCCTTCCCCCGAAGGGAGAAGGGAGCTTTGATCACGCTGCTCATTTGGCTCGCCCAGCACGGTTCCGGGGAAGAATTCATGTTTTGTGAACCCACGGGCCGGCCCCCAGCCATGGCGGACGTAACTGGCAACTTCTTCCGGGCCATCCTCGACTCGGGCGACATCCTTGAGAAAGACTGGCCGGCCATCGAAGACACTTACGACCAGGTTGCGCAACTGCCGGGCATTCTCGAAAGGACGGCCAGCTTCAACGCGAATGAGCTTATCCTTGGCGCGGAAGTCGCCTGCCGTCTGACGGACGTTGGCACCCTGAATGGCCCGCTGCAATTCCAAGGGTGACACACTATGTGCGGCCATAAGGTCCGGGTCCATGAGGATCTGCATCACGCGCGGCTGGCCGCCGACGACATAGGCACGAGAGACATCTTGAACGCCCGCCAGACGCTGCGCGACTTCCTCGGCCACGCGACGCAGCGTGCTGCCATCGGACGTTACACTGGAAAGCGTGAGAGTTACCACGGGCACGTCGTCGATCTCGACCGGCTTAACGACCCAGCCGCTGACGCCCGGCGGAACCGCATCGACATTCTCATCCAGCTTCTTCTGGAGTTTGACTAGGCTCCGCTCGCGGTCCTCGCCCACGTAATAACGAACCGTGATGATCGCCTGATTTTCACGGCTCATCGAATAGACGTACTCGACGCCGTCAATCTGATAGAAAATCTTTTCCAAGGGCGTGGTGACCAACTGCTCGACTTCCGCCGCCGAGTGGCCGGGAAAATTGACATGGACATCGGCCAGCGGGACGACGATCTGCGGGTCTTCCTCGCGCGGAGTCAGCCCCAGTGCCGCTAAACCAACGACGGTTGCCAGTAAAATCAGGACGAGAGCCAGGTTCGATTCGAGGAAAATCTTCACGATGCGATTCGTGAAGCCATGCTCCTGGATTTTGGGAAGGACGGAATGCTCAGTCATGGTTGGGCTCCCGCGATGAGATGGTTGCGGGAGAATCAACCGGACAACTTGGGGCGGCCTGTTCCGGCTTCGATCCGGCGGGCAACACAACCTGTTCGCCCTGGCGCAAGCCCGAGAGAACTTCCACCTGGTCGCGTAGCACCTGGTCGCTCTCGTCTTGAATATCCCCTAGAATCCGTCCCGTGCGGATTGCCCGCTGAATCGTTCGGCCCTTTTCGATCTTCTGAACGAGTTCCAGTTGGCCGACTTTTCGCACGGACTGCCGGGGAATGACGATTACCTCTTCTTTCTCCAAGGGAATCAGGATTCTACCAAACATGCCCGAGTAAATGCCCGGTGGACAAGGCCCCGTCACCTTCACCTGGAAAGCGCGGCTGGCGGACTGTGCCTCGGGCACGATTTCGCTCACCGTGCCGCTGCATTGCTTATTCAGCCCGTCGATCCGCACGCCAATCTCCTGGCCGATCTTGAGTTGGCGGGTCAACGACTCGCGAACGCTGGCGACCAGTTGCATCCGTTTGGGATCGAAGAGCGTGATGAGCATCTGTCCCGGCGTGATCATATCGCCCACATCGACTTTTTTGTCGATCACGGTGCCGTCGAAGGGGGATCGAACGGTAGCCGAATCGAGATTCGTCTGCACTTCGTTGACGGTCTCCTGTGCACGCAGGAGGTCTGCTTCGGCGGAGCGCAAAGTGGTAACGGCCTTTTCGTAGTCCTGGCGACTGATGGCCTTGGACTCAATCAGGGCGGCGTACCTTTTTTCATCGGCGGCAGCCTGGGCACGAACCGCTTCGATCGATGACACGGCGGCCTTGGCCTGCTGGAGCTTGGCACGAAGATCGGTATCGTCCAATCGCAGCAGAATATCGCCGGATTTGACTTTCTGGCCCGCCTTGAGGTTCACTTCGACAACGCGAGCCAGCAGTTTTGAGCCGATGGTCGTCTCGTGGACCGCGCGGATCGTGCCGATGGCCGATTCGGTCAGCGGCAGCCGAATCAATTGTACCCTCACCAACTGACCGTCAAGGGAGGACGTCTGGGCTTGGCCGGCATCCGCAGTTGCAGGAACCTTGGGCGAAAACTTCCCAGCGAGCCAGAACATCAGTACGACCACACCCGCGGCAAAACCCATCAGCACGGCTCCGCGGCCAATCCAAGGGATAATTCGCTTCATAAGAGTATTCTTTCCTATTAGAGGCTATTCAGAGACTTCCCTCGCCCTTGGGAGAGGGGCCGGGGGTGAGGGCTTTTTCCGAAAGAGATTCTATTGCAAAACATAGTATATCAGCAAGCCAAGGGCTGTCTTAATGGACGTTCATGGGCACGGATTGGTTACAACCTGCTGTGCATGTTGCCAAGGAAATTTCGGATTCTTGATTGGGGTTCAAAAGGTCAGACCCACAGGTGTCCGTCCAGTTTCCGATAATGATTCTGAAGATCAACGGCAGAACGAACAACCACAAGATTTTGTCGAGGGGTGAGCCAAAAACAAAGGGAGAAAAACATGGCAAGGCGA
>JANXQG010000125.1 GCA_025356915.1 Planctomycetota bacterium
CGCCGACCCGCACGCGGAGTACCAGGCGAAGCCAACTTAGCATTGGTGTTAGGGTCAACTGGACTGAAGTACGCAAGAAGCACTGAGTTGCGTTTTTCGAGCGTGTCAAGCGGTCCGTTATAGCCGATTACGAGTGAACCCGAAATGGAACTACCAGCTTGAGAGCCAGGAAACTTGAAGTTGGGTGTCCAATGGGTGACGTTGGCAGCTAAAGTGGGCGAAGGTTTGTTAGAAGCCGCCCATGCCTGCATCTCGGACGTATAGGGTACACTAAGGTCACTATCAAGGGCCCCATTATTGAGACTAGCGGCTAAGGTGCCCGAACCCATACTGGCGGCGGATCCAATAAAGTTCATGGATGCGAACCATAGCCCATTGGAGCTAGCAGGCACCGTCGTGTCATTGTTGACCGTTGCCACAACTGCCATACGGATGTAGGCAGATGGCGTATTCTGCGGCAAGGTGACCGTTAGACCGTCCAAAGAAATAGCACCATCGATCAGAGTTGCCATGGTGTTATCGGTGTAAACTTGGTCCGCCACCAATTTGTAGGTCATCAATTCGGCACGGGCCGTATTCGCGGTTGCGAGGGCAGCAATGGCTGCAATGGCCAAAAAGCACTTTTTCATGAAGCTAGATCCCTTGGAGTTGTGAGACGAGTTGTTTGAATTCGATTTACGGAATCTGCGAAGGCCGAAACCAAGGAAGCCAATGGCACCGGCAAGACAGAGAGCAAGAGTACTCGGTTCAGGAACAGCCGTCGGACCAGACGACAGGGCCACCGGTCCTGCCGAGAACTGAATTGGCGAGGCCGAGTAAGATCCGAGTGCCGGAAGATTCGCAGCAAAAGCAGCCGACCACAAGGTGAGGTCCGCACCGGTAATCGCACCATCTTTGTTGAAGTCGCCACGATTCCATGCAATCTGGTTCGCATTAGGATTAGCAAAAGCGGCAGACCACAGAGTCAAGTCCGCACCGGTTACAGAACCATCCATGTTAGCGTCACCCATCCAGGTCTCACGAAGCAGACCTAAATGACCCGTGGTAGTCAGAGCAACCGCACCCCAGCTCGCAGCTCGGTAATCATTGTTGTCTGCGTATCCAACCACGTACTTAGAGCGATAGGCAGGAGTCACGAGGGGGTCCAATGCGTTCTTCGAGGCGATCCCCTGCTGCGCGGTGGTACCGTAACCATCGAGTATTGACTTGACGATGGCCGGGTAACCATAGAGCGTCGCACCCTGCGTGCCATCTGGGTTTTGGAGGGTGTACGACGTGGGGCCGGTAGTCGTGTTTCCAACATTCGTGATGACGTAGCCGGTGTTTTGCAGCTCAAGCAAGCCGCTCACCGCACTCGCAGCCGTGCCACCACCAATGTGAAGCGCGTCGATCTTCGACGCCTGAAAGGTGGTTGCCTGCGCGAACGAGGGCAATAAGCCCAAGATTGCCGCAGACAGCAAGAACCAAAGTGATCGTTTCATTTCCAAGCTCTCCTGAAACAAAAGTGAAGAATAGTAAATGCGAAGCAGGACGAAAAATTCAAAAGACCGTTACGAAAAACTAGCGAATGGAGAAAGAGGGCATCTTGGGGACAAGCCGTTCATCTCATGACCTTCAAAATGACCGCCTCTTCCATTCGTACAACTAATGTATTTGTTAGATTTCGTTTTGGACGAGTATTTACTCTCGTCCCGCCGTGGCGTATGAACTCTCGCCTAATCAGCACAGACGTTAGTATCGCACGGATTGAAATTTTTGTCAAGCAACAGAAAAAGATTTTTCGGAAAGTAGCAACGGATTTCGTGACGAGATGCCCCGAAGGGGTTGTTTTTGGGGTGGAAATAACTCTAGTGGGTGTGGAGGTGGTTGATATGAAAGGGGGGTGAGAAGGGCGAGAAGGGTGCGAAGGGATTAGAATGGGGACGCGAGGTAGTGGACAGATGAATATGCCAAAATGACAGGGAGGGAGGGATTTTCTGGTTTTGAGCGCGCGGGTTCTTTTGCTGCCGATTTCCTGGGAGGGAGGGGAGCAATGGAAATCCTGTAGTTTTTTCTGCTTGCGCTGCCAGCAGCGCAAGGGATGCTAGCATGGCATGGAAAAGTTTTGAAATTTGGTCGAAGGGGAGAGGGAGACGGGCGGTGCAAGGAAAATGAAGGAGAAAAGGGGGAGGGAGGAGGGAACCACGAAAGACACGAAAGACACGAAAGGGGACACGAAAGGGGAAAAGACAGAAAGATAAAGGGACAGAAAAATGGAAGGCAGGAAGATAAAAGACGGGAAGGATATTTATCTTTCTTCTATCCGTGGTATCCGTGGTTCATTTCTTTCTTTCCTATATTTCTGTCCCTTATTTTTCTGTCGAAAGAATTGATGGGGGTTCACGGAACCATGAACTTATTGAACGGACATTGATCGCGTGATATAATTGTCCATCATGAATAATGTTATGGTTCAAGTCGACGATGACCTGTTCGCCCGCGCGCTACAGATCGCCGAGGCCCGTCAGACGACCGTTTCGGCAATGGTGGAACATTTGCTCCGGGTGGTCGCGGCACCGTCGTTGCGGCACAGCGACCTTCCGCCTTTGACTCGCCAGGCACTGGGGATGCTGCCTTCGATGTCCGATGAACAGGTGAAACAGGTGCTCGATGAGGAGCGCGTGCGCAAGTACGTATCGATATGATCGTTTTTATCGATACCGATTATCTGGTGACGAGAAACGTAGCTGACTTCCAATTTGGCGGAGTGCCGGCGATTACGGCTGAAGAACTACTTGCGGTGCTGCAACCAAATCACGAGTGACCGAGATCGTGGTTGCAGTCTGGGGAATCGTTGACAGACATCGATTTTACGCATACTTCGTAGGACGGAATTCCTATTGATTGGGATTCACCGCGAGAGGGCGCGAGGGAGATGCCCTCACCCCCGGCCCCTCTCCCGAGTACGGGCGAGGGGAGATTTTGTTCTTAGTGGGTATTCAGTTGACTCAAGTGATCGGTGAATCTGGCAGGTCCAGGGGCATTTATGCCCCTTTTCCGCGAAGCGGTATTAGGCCCGTGCTTTAGCACGGGTAACACGACCAAAACCTCCC
>JANXQG010000162.1 GCA_025356915.1 Planctomycetota bacterium
GTCCTCGCCGTTTTGCGAACGACTTTCACTTCCTCGACATTGGGCAGGAAGTCTTCGCCCACCTTCCGGCCAATCGACTTCCAGTTGAACGTGTTCGCATCGACAAGCGTGTAGATGTTCGTCGCCGACGCCTTGCGGCCATCGGGCAGAACCTGGCTGAACTTGACGATCCAGCCCTTGTCCTTCTTCGTCCAGATGCCTTCGCCAAATCCGCCGTCCGAATCGAACATCCAGGAGCGGATCGTGCCTGCCGCCGGGTCCCAGCCGATGATTTGGGTTCCTTCGAGGTCGTCCATTCCGGGTGCCGATGCCTTGAAGGCATAGCTCAGGAAAGTCTTGTTCTTCGTCCAGGTTACCTTGGCCGCGATCTCGGCGTCAGGGCTCTGGTCGCCCCACTCGCCGACGAGCCATGCCAGATCCTGCAACGGTGAACTCGCCGCGGGTACTTCGGGAAGATCCGTTTCGCGAACGCTATCCAGCTTCCAGTGGCCGTCCTTCTTCACATGGATAGCCAAATAGGTCGAATCGCTGGGCGGTTCCGCAGGTCGAATCACACGGACGGTTCCTTCCTCCATTGCGACATCCGATGAAACCATGCGGATGCTCGGGTTGATGACCTCGATCTTTACGCCTTTGTTCTCGGCAAAGAGCGACACCATCTCCTCCTCGATGGCCTGCCGTCCTTGGAACCGTTGGCCGGAAGGGCTGATCCAGTCGCCCGATTCGCTCCAATGCGAGGCAACGGCCTTCGCATCGCCCCGATTATAGGCGGCGGCATAGGATTCCACGGCAGCCCGAATGACGCTCTCCTCCGAACTACTCTTGGGCTTCTTTTCCGCAGCTTGTGCGGGAGCGGAAAAGATCAGGGCCGACAACACCGTTGCCAGCACCCAGCGGCCTGCGCCAAGTGCCAGCGGTTTGCATGAGATTCTGCACATCTTCTGTTTCTCCTATAGGGTTGCGTAAAGGATTGCGTTCTTAGGCAAGAGACATAGCAATAGTGACGGAACCAATGCCACAACTCCACTCCCCAACGGTTGTGGCCCAACCTGCCGCATGCCAATATCAGCCTAGCTGGCATCATTTTTTAACTATAGCACGGCGTGGCACCCGATGCCACCTAGGTATGTCACATGGATATTGTTGCCTCCACTGTTCCAGCATATCCGTGGCGATGTATGATAGCAGGTGATTGGTAGGCCAATCCTTTGGGAGCCGCATTTGGATTTGGCTCAACCATGAAAAACACCCTAAACGAGGGGTTATTGAATTGGAGGCTCAATCAACGACAAGGTGAATGAGATAAAAAAACAAAAAAACGCCGGAACAAATTATGAAAGTCATCATCGTTGGTGGAGTGGCCGGCGGCGCGTCGTGTGCGGCCCGCTTGCGCAGGTTAGATGAAAAAGCCGAAATCCTCATGGTGGAACGTGGTCCGTATGTTTCCTACGCGAACTGCGGGCTGCCTTACCATGTGGGAGGCTCGATTGAAAAGGAGTCGAGCCTCCTAGTCGCGACGGAACAGACGTTTCGCGATCAGTTCGCGATCGATTGCCGGACCCGCTGCGAGGTGGTCGGCATTTCGTCAAAAGACAAGACCGTGGAGTTGAAGAATCACACAACGGGTGATGTCACCACCGAACACTACGACAAGCTCGTATTGTCGCCCGGGGCGGCTCCGATCCGTCCGCCACTTCCCGGCATTGATCTTCCGGGGATATTCTCGGTGAGAACCGTGCCGGACGCCAGGAATATCCGCGAGTGGCTTGATCGGTGTGCGGCCGATTGCTCTGGAATGAATTCGGGCTGTCAAGCCGTGACAAATCCGAGACGCGCGGTGGTGGTAGGCGGCGGATTCATCGGCCTGGAGATGGTGGAAAACCTGGTCCACCGCAGGCTTGAAGTGACGCTGATCGAGAAGTTCAATCAGGTCATGCCCCCGCTCGATCCGGAGATGGCGAGTCTCGTCGAACGCTACCTGGTAAAGCACGGCGTCCAGCTCGAACTCAAGGACGGCGTTGCCGGATTCCAGCAGGCGGTGGATGGTTCGCTGGAAGTCCTCACGAGTGCAGGCAAGAGGCATCCGGCGGACATTGTGATCCTCGCGATTGGGGTGCGTCCCGAGACCGCGCTAGCGAATATGGCTGGAATCGAGATCGGCCAGCGCGGAGGAATCCGCGTCGATGAGCAGATGCGCACGACCAACCCCGATATCTTCGCCGTTGGCGACGCGGTCGAAGTCAAGGACTTCGTTACCGGCCAATGGACGCTGATCCCGCTCGCCGGGCCGGCGAACCGGCAGGGCCGGATCGCGGCCGATGTGATTGCCGGGCGAGAATCCCGTTACCGCGGCACGCAAGGCACCTCGATCTGTCAGATCTTCGAGGGCACGATCGCTCAGACCGGCGCGAGCGAGAAGGTTCTGGTCCAGCTCGGAGACAAGGACTTTGAGAAGATCTACCTCTACCCGAATTCGCACGCGGGATACTACCCGGGCGCCAAGATGCTCGCCATCAAGGTTCTTTTCCGGAAATCCGATGGACTCCTCCTCGGAGCACAGATGCTGGGCGAGGATGGCGTTGCCAAGCGAATTGATTCCTTCGCGATGGCGATCCAGATGGGCTGTACCGTTTACGACTTGGAAGAGGCTGAGCTAAGCTACGCGCCGCCCTACGGAAGCGCGAAGGATCCCGTCAACTTTGCCGGGATGGTTGCAGCGAATATCCTTCGTGGCGACATGCCGCTCTGCCACTGGAACTCCGTGGACGGCGAGTTCCTCCTCGACGTGCGGAATCCTCCGGAACTCGCCGTCGAGTCTGTTCCAGGCGCGCTCAATATCCCGCTGCCGCAACTCCGCGCACGCCTGGGCGAACTTCCACGCGACCGCGAGATCCTCGTCACTTGCCGCTCCGCGCAGCGTGCCTACTACGCAACTCGAATACTATTGCAGAATGGCTTCAAGGCCCGAAATGTTTCCGGCGGCATGCTGTCGCGATCTCATGCCGTTGCCCCTCATTGAGTGATAATAACGAAAATCGAAGAATGTTAAACACAACGACTCAATCTCAAAGATATAAATAAGGTTACTGAATAAGGAGTTATTTCATGGGAAGAAATCTATTTTGTGGATCAACCAGGATTCTCATCGTACTGGCTTGCTTCATCGTTGCCGGATGCGGCGACACGAAGCCTGGCAAGATCAAGGAGGCACCGCGAGTCACCGTGGCTCATCCTATTGCTCGTAGCTTGATGGATGAAGACGACTATAATGGCTGGCTGGAAGCCTTCAAGACCGTTGAAGTGCGTGCGCGGGTACGGGGTCACATCACCAAGGTGCATTTCCAGGATGGCGATCTCGTGACAGAGGGCAAGACTCCCCTGTTTGACATTGACGAGGCTCCGTTCAAGGCGC
>JANXQG010000192.1 GCA_025356915.1 Planctomycetota bacterium
GCCGAAGTTGTAATCCACCGCACGGGCGGAGCCGACGGCGAGCAGCGCGGCGAGGAAGGCGGTGAGAGCCAGGATGCAAGATGCAAGATGCAAGATGCTGTAGCGGAGTGGGGATCTAGTTTTCATAGGATGGATGGGGCGGGTGGTGGTGCGGGTGGTGGTGCGGGTTTTCATGGTCAAGTTCCTGGGGAAAAGGGTAGTGGGCGGTTGTTCGTGGTTCGTGGGCGGTTGTTCGTTGACAGTAGTTTAATTGACGGTGATTCAGTTCACCAGGTGGCCGGTGATTTCGCTCCAGGGGCCGGCCACACCCTTGGTGTTGACCCAGCGGGCGGCGTAGTAGGCGGTGTGGCCCAGCTCGGCGGCGGCAAAATCGTTGCGGTGCGGCATTTTCGTTTCGGTGGCGTTGATAAAGTGGTCGAACTGGTCGTCGGGGCCGGGGATAAAGTCGTGCATGGTGCTGGTTGCCTTCTATTCTTCATTCCATAATACACCAGCGCTACAATCTTGTCGTTCAAGAAAACGAAAGGATGAAAATTGAACATTTCCTTGCGGGCCCAGCGTGCCAGGGTTTGCCGCCGCTACCAGTCCAGCCAGAAAGTAGTTCCGTAACTCGTTATGCCAGAAGGAGTTAGGCACCATTTCCGCACCCCGGAGCGAGACGAATTTCATAACCGCTTGTAGGCGTTTGCAAACCAAATTTATAATATCGCTATGCGCACGACACCCAAACGACACGACATCGCCCAGGATTTTGTCGGCAAGGAAGACGCTTGGCAGAACTTCGTGGAAGGCCACGGCCGGCAGCGGCTGGTGTTTGAGGGCCGACAGCGGCTACTGCCCGAACTCTATCTTCTCGGCTGGCTCAAGTTCCGTCACGCCATGGCCAACGCCCTGTGGCCCAGCCAGCACCGGGGCTTATTTGAAATCCACTACATCGTCCATGGAAATCTTCATTGGTGGGTGGAAGGACAGGACTATCCGTTGGGGCCGGGCATGCTGCTGGTGGTCCGGCCGGACGAGTTGCACGGGGCGCAGAACGCCGTGCTCGAGTCGTGCGAGCACTATTGGATGCAGATCGATCTCCGCTCGCCAAAGAACCTGCACGGACTGCCGCCCAAAGAAGCCGGCGCAATTGCCGAATTGCTCGGTACTCGCCCGGCACGGTGCTTTTCCGGGGGCGAGCCGGTCCGCGATACCTTCGAGAAACTGATCGAAGAATATCGCCATCCCGATCAGTTTTCCAAGGTCTCGGCGCGAAGCCTTTTGCACGAGTTGCTCGTGCAGGTCTGCCGGGCCAGGCCGCTGGAGGACGCGGCCGGGCAGGCGGCGGACGCGCTGGAGCAGGGGATTTGGCGGGCGGTGCGCGAAATACGCGAGCACTTGGAAGATCCACCCTCGGTGGCCAGCCTCGCCGCCCTTTTGCAAATCAGCGAGAACACGCTTCGCCGAGAGTTCCACCGTAAGACCGGGCTCACTCCCCTGGAATTCGTCACTTCGTTGCGGATTGAGAGGGCCAAGGCGATGCTGCGGGAAACCGACCTGGGAATCACTGAAATCTCCAGCCGCCTGGGCTTCTCCTCCAGCCAGTATTTCGCCACGGTGTTCTCCAAGATGACGGGGTTGGCTCCCCGCGACCACCGTAAGGAGGGCGAGCAGGAGCCGGGCGGCGGCGCGAAGTAAGGTTCCGTGAAACCGGCAAGACCAAAATGTTCAAGAAAACGCAAGGTGGAATCTTGAACGACTTTTGTTCCGCGAGAAATTATATTGGAAGCCTGTGCGGCGGAGAGGATGAAACAGTCTCGCGCCTCGTTGCACACCCGCTCCCACCATGTTTCTGTCCCCTATTTTCTGTCGAAGAATGAAACTGCCCCAGTTCAGAAAAACCGTTGGCCCGCTCCGCAGCTTTCTTTTTGCAATTTTCGCGTTGCTTGCCGCACATGGCTGGGCAGCGCCACTGCAAGTCGCAATCCCGCGGATCGACGAGATGCCAAACCTGCCGCAGCCCTTCAAACTCCGCGAATGGCGGAAGACGGCGCGGGACTACGACGCTTTCGTTTTCGATTTGCAGGGGCATGGCGAGCATCCCCCGCTGGTTTGGATCGACAAGGCGCACCGCAACTTTCCGGAAGACGCCTTCGGTTTGTACACGTCAGCATGGGAACGCCGTGGCGGCCCGACGAGCCACGGCGGCGAGTTCCATGAGGCCATCAATACCATTCCCGCGGTGCTCTGCGCGACGCTGGTCGGCATCGACAAGAGCAACGGGGCACCGGGGTACCCGCTTGCGGGTCACGGGTCTGGACGGAATTGGGTGAGCATGTGCCGTGGCTACTTCAATAGTGGGCGCGGATGGGATATCTGCGCGAACTCGACCATGCCGCAACCGGGGCCGGACGGCCGCGAGGCGGGTTGCGAGTTCTGGTATCACCTTTATCCCAACGTCCTGTTCTTCCAACTGGCCGACCGGTATCCCGGCACGCCCGACTTCGATGAGATGCTTCGCAAGGCATCGGATCAGATGCACCGGGCAACCAAGGTTTTGAAGGATGCGCCACGGGGTTTCCACTATTCGTGGATCAACTTTTCGTCGATGGAGCCGATCTACAATGGCCGCTTCGAGCAGCCCGACGCCAGCGCCGGGTTCGCCTGGCTTCAGTATGCCGCCTATCGAAAGTTTCACGACCCGAAATACTTGGAGGGGGCTGATTGGGCCACGCAGGCTCTGGTGGCGGAACCGAAAAACCCGTACTACGAGTGCCTTTTGCCCTTCGGCGCCTACACTGCCGCCCGGTTGAACGCCGAAGAGGGCAGAAACTATGACTTGGCGAAGCTGGTGAACTGGTGCTTTGCCGGCAAAACGCCTTCCCGGGGCGGCGATTGGGGCGCGGTCGTGGGCCGCTGGGGCGAGTACGATGTCTCCGGACTGATCGGGGCCAGCGACCGCGTCTTCCTGATGAACACCTTCGACACCGCCTCGCCGTTGGTGCCGCTGGTCCGCTACGATCCGCGCTTCGCGCGAGCTATCGGCAAGTGGATGCTCAACGCGGCCAACGCGGCCCGGTTGTTCTATCCCGACGAATTGCCGGCGAAATACCAGGCCGCCTACGACCTGAAGGACGCTGTGAAAGGCGTCGTTGCCTACGAGGCCCTTTCACCGAACCGCCACGGCCAGCCGATCTTCGCCGACCGCGACGACTGGGGACCGGAGACCCGCG
>JANXQG010000197.1 GCA_025356915.1 Planctomycetota bacterium
CACCACAAACTTGGCGGAGAGCCTTCATTCCGAGCAGGCCCAACTTCCCACGCAGCTCCGCAGGGTTATAATTAACATCTGTGGGAGGACACAGTATCGATGGGCATACGCTTCTTTTGTCCTAACGGACACAAACTTAACGTCAAGGAATTTCAGGCCGGAAGGCTAGGAATATGCCCGTTTTGTGGGGCAAGGATCCAGATTCCCACGCAAAGTACACGACCTATCTCAAAGTCGTCCGGCCGCCAGAGTGCTGCACAGGCGGCGATACAAACGCTGGGACAGGATGATCCAGAATCGACCGAGGCCTCCGATTCCTCTCCCGATATTCTCCCGGGCGAACCGCCCAGCCTTCCGGGGGATCCCACTGGCGGCAAGATGCTCGGCCCGAGCATTCCCGTTGGAACTCCATCGGGCAGCGGCCCGATAATCGCTCCGCCGGCCCTTTCGGCCAGCGGCCGCGTTCCAGCGGCAACGCCCGCGCCCACTACACTGGCTGCGGTGGGCAATCTCCGCTCGGCCCCCGTCCGAAAGACGCCGCCCGGACCGAGTCAGGCTGGAAAGCCTGACGTACTGATGCCGCCAGTGCCCTTTCCGGTGGTAACAGCAGTTCCCACCGCCCCCCTCGCGGTTCCCGGTCCTTCGCAGCCCACGGTTGCGGAACCGACCGACCCGATCGCTTTAGCACCGGAAATGATTTGGTATGTTCGGCCCCCATCGGGTGGGCAGTTCGGCCCGGCCTCCGGCGATCTGATGCGTGGATGGCTGAGCGAAGGCCGCGTGAGTGCCGATTCGCTTGTCTGGCGCGAGGGCTGGCGCGACTGGCAGGAGGCCGGCACAGTCTTTCCGAAACTACGCAGCAACCAAATGATTGACTTCCTGGAAACGACCCCCGTTGCTACAGTCGCCGATGCCCCAACCTCGCATGTACATCGGCCCAAAGTTCATCGGTCGTCGGATCGTAGCCAAATTGCCCTGCTGGTGGTATTGAGTCTGGCCGTCATCGTCCTTCTTTTCGTCTTCTTGTGGGTACTTTTGTATAAATGAAGATACAGCAGTTCCTAGAACACCACGGGCTGGTCTCCAATCCTTTTGCGGATGAGGACGCGCAAACCGATCTCGTTTTCAAAGGGGTCTGCATTCGCAGCGTGTTCCATCCGGCCTGGGATAAAATCTACGGCGACCCGACTGAACCGGCCACCTCCGTTGTCTTCGGCGAGAAGGGTTCCGGCAAGACGGCCATGCGGTTGCAGATTGTGCGGCGGTTAGCCGACTACAACGTCGATCATCCCGACCGCCAGGTTTTTGTTGTGCAGTACGACGACTTCAACCCGTTCATCGACCGCTTCCGCGAAGGTTTCCATGGCCGGCGACGGCGGATCGACCGGGCCTTGGGGCAATGGCGGCTCTGGGACCACATCGACGCCATCCTCGCGTTGGCCGTGACGCAACTGGTCGATCGCATCCTGGAAGTTCAACAGTCTCGCCATCCGGCCGCTCGGGATGAACCGTTGCCGATCGACAAGCTCGACGCCAATCAGGCCCGCGATGTGGCCCTACTGGCAGCGATTTACGATCAATCGACGGCGGAGAACCCGGCCGATCGCTGGCAGCGGCTGCGGAAGAAGCTCCGTTTCTCAACATGGAAGTCAAAATGGAACCTAGCCGTCGGCAGCAGTATCACCGTGGCGGCTCTCGTGCTTTTTCTCTATTTTTGCTGGCCGAACGTCGGCTCTCGGTGGCCTTGGGTGTTCGGCGCGATCGCCGCCGGTTGGCTGCCATGGCTGGGCCGCTTCCTGAAATACACATGGAAGGCATGGCAGATCGGCCATAACACGCGGGTGCTGAACCACACCATCCGCCCGTTGCAAAAAATTCTCTTGAATTTTCCTGCCGCGCAACTGGTCGGCCAGCCGTTGCCCATCTCCCAACAGACCGATCATCGTTACCAGCTTCTGGAGAAGTTACAGTCTGCGCTCCGGTCGTTAAAGTTCGTCGGCATCGTGGTAATCGTCGATCGCGTCGACGAGCCGTACTTGATCAACGGTTCCGCTAACTTGATGCAGGCACTCGTCTGGCCCATGCTGGACAATAAATTCCTCAAGCACCCTGGCCTCGGCATAAAACTCTTGCTGCCCGTGGAACTTGAGCGGATGGTCGATCGGCAGGATCGTGATTTCCACGAGCGGGCGCGGCTGGACAAACAGAACCTCATCCGTTCGCTCGCTTGGACGGGCCAATCGCTTTACGACCTGGCCAACGCCCGCTTGAAAGCCTGTGCGACCGACGGCAAAGTGCCCACGATCACGGATCTGCTCGATACTGCGATCGACATGCGCCGGTTGAAGGACGGGATAGGAACGCTGCGCGTGCCGCGGCACCTCTTCAAGTTCATGTATCGTCTCTTCACGACGCATTGCAACGCCCACAGCGACGACAATCCCGTCTGGCGGATCGGTCAGGGTGAATTCGAGTCGGTGCTTGCCCTCTACCAGCGCGACCAGGACGCCCTGGATCGCGGCGTCGGAGCCGGCTAAAATCGGATTTGCAAAGTCCGGGGTCTGGTCAATTTTTCGGCGAGAACGAACGTATGAAATTCACCCGAGATCCCTGCCCGAAAACATGGACCTGACCCCTTCGCGTTGTGACAGCAACGGTTGACGACCACCGAACTGCTGATAAAATAGGAAAATGGCGAGATAGGTATCGCTCATTCATTGTGGGCTCATGTTTATGACAGATTCTCTCATTGAAGCAGAACGTATTCTGGCCGGCATGACACGGGCGGAAAAGGCCCAGGTACTGCAATGGGTCGCTCGCGACTTGGGTGACGCCTTTCCTGGAATCGAAAGTGTTCCCGGCGTTTGCGGGGGCGAACCGTGCATCGTCTGCACCCGAATCCCCGTCTGGGTACTGGAACAGGGACGTCGGTTGGGCGTTGGCGAAGCAGAGCTTCTTCACGCGTATCCTACCCTGCGGGCTGAGGATCTCGCCAACGCTTGGGCCTATGTGCGGCTGCATTGCGACGAAATTGATGATCAGATTCAATCGAACGAAGAGGCGTGACCGGTGGCACGACTGTATTCAAATGAGAATATTCCGTTTCCGGTTGTTGAAGAACTGCGCAACCTCGGTCATGACGTGCTAACGGTTTTTGAAACGGGCAAAGCTGGGCAAAGCTGGCCGGATGAAAGCGTCCTTGAATTTGCCATGTTTGAAGGACGTTGCGTTCTTACCGTAAACCGTCGGCATTTTGTTCGCCTTCACGGCTTGCGTCCAGACCATGCCGGCATTATTGTCTGTACGTTTGATCCCGATTTTGGTGCATTGGCGGCTCGAATCGCCGCCGAAATTAATAGGTGCGACCGCCTTGCTGGCCAGCTCTTGCGAGTCAATCGGCCGGCCAAATAATGCTGTGCCTTATTTTAGATTCCTCTTGTCGCGGAGCGATGTAAGAATTAGAATTCGCGAACTCGATTGGGAGGCACGGGGCTGATTCCACGTGGCGCCCGCGGGAACGTGGCGTTATTTATTCAAACACCCGCCAGAATATCGCGTGGGTCAGGCTTTCCAGCCTGAACTATCCGGTGTGCTGTCAGGCTAGAAAGCCTGACCTACAAAGATTTGGCATCTTGGCGGGTGGCGTTATTTATTCAGTCCTATCTCCTTACTGGAATTGAGCTTATGTCCGCGGAACGGAAGCCGCAGACGGAATTCTCGCTCTTGGAACAGCCGCTGAAGCTCTTAACCGTGCTCGTGGCTCGTTTCCCCGTTTCCGTTATTGTTATTTCCGCGCTGCTGGTCGCCCTCTCGCTCACGGGTGCCCAACTCAGCCTGGGCTTTCGCACCAGCCGCTCTGACCTGCTCAATCCCAAAAGCGAAAACAACCGCCGCTGGTCCGAATTCACCCAAGAGTTCGGCGAGCAGGATGATGTGACCGTTGTGGTGCATAGCGACGACCCCAGGGCCGTGCCACCCATCCTCGATGAACTCGCCGCGCTACTCAGTCGCCAGCCCAAACTGTTCCGCTCGATATTTCACAAGATCGATGTCGCCAAGCTGAAGTCCAAGGGGCTTTACAACGATCGAGTCAGTCTGCAATTCCTCCAGCAGATCAACGGTTTTATCGGCCAGTCGCAGGGCCTGTTGCAGGGTGACCTCGCCTCCCTGAACGTTGGCGGGCAGATCGCCTGGTTCGCCGAGCAGATCGATCGTGGAGATCCCGGCCAACTGGCCGCCTCGCTCGGTGCCGCGCAACAGCAGCAGAGTAAGTCTCTGGAGATACTTGGCGCGGCACTCAGCCAGTCCGGGCCGTATCAGTCGCCATTCCCGGAAGTGTCTGCCCTGGCGGCCATGCAAGACGATCGACTTGGCTCCGGTTATAAGTTGCTTAACGACGGTCGCGTGGGATTGCTGGCGCTCTACCTGGTCAAGAATGAAAAGGCCGGCAGCTTCACCGAATACTCGGATGGTCTCACCGAGCTGCGGCAGATCGTCAGCGATATGAAAAGCCGGCACCCCGAGGCATGGGTCGGTTTGACGGGCCTTCCCGTCATGGAAAACGACGAGATGGAATCGAGCCAGACGGCCATGGCCCAGGCCGGTGTGCTGTCGTTCATCGGCGTGGGCCTGCTCTATGTGGCCGGCTTCGGTTGCGTGCGGCATCCCGCGATGGCCTTGGTCGCGTTGCTGGTACCCATGGGCTGGTCGTTCGGCTATATTCTTATGACCGTGGGTCACTTGAACATTCTCAGCAGCGCGTTCGCCACGATCGTGATCGGCCTGGGAAGCGATTATGGCGTCTACCACATCGCCCAGTATTTGCGCTATCGAGGCGAGAAAATGTCGACCTTCGACGCCTTGCTGGCAACGACCCGAAGCATCGGGCCAGGCCTGACGACGAGTGCCGTAGCCACGGCGTTGGCCTTTTATTCGATCGGCCTGAGCGATTTTCCCGGTATCGCCGAGTTGGGCATTATCGCCGGCGGCGGCATTTTGTTGTGCTGGCTGGCCGCACTCACCACGCTGCCTGCCTTGCTCCACTGGTCCGATGCCCATCGACCGACTTCACCGATACCCGCGCCGCTCGATGTCTTCGCTTGGTTCCAACCATTGGTCCGTCGGCCGAAACTGGTGGTGGCCGGTTATGCCTTTTTCACGGTCCTGGTATGCTTCGGACTAAAAAATCTCTGGTACGACCACAATCTGCTCAATCTTCAGGCCGAAGGGCTAGAGAGCGTGAAGTTGGAGCAGAAGCTGCTCCAGAGCGATTGCGGGGCGTCGTTTGCCGTCGTGATGGCAAAGAGCCGCGAAGAATTGATGCAGCGGAAAGCAATGTACACCAATCGAGACCTTTGCCCAATGGTTGACTCGGTGAACGAAATCGGCTCCTACGTGCCGGAGAACATGGCGATAAAACAGCCGTTGATCCAACACATCCACGAATGTCTTGCCAGCTTGCCGCCGCAGATGCCGAAGATCGCGCCCATTCCGGTCGTGCCGCCCGCCCAGTTGGACCAGTCGCTGGCAAAGCTGGAAGGCGTGATGGCGGCCATGCGAAGGTTGCCGGAAACCCAGCAGTTGCAACGCATTCGCGGCATGGTACAGAGCCTGCCGACCCAGGAGTATTACCGACGGCTGACCACGTTCCAAAATAATCTGGCGGCCGACATGCTGCATGCCCTCTATGCCCTCCGCAACGTATCAAACCCCGAGCCGCCGGCCCTCACCGACTTTCCCAACGGCCTCGTTTCGCGACTTGTTGGCCGCAACGGATATTTCTGCCTGCAAATCCATACCAAAGCCGATATCTGGAACATGACCGAAATGGAGAAGTTCGTCTATCAATTGCGGAGCGTCGATAACGAACTGCATAAGAAGAATCCCATGATCGATACGGCCGTGACGGGCAATCCGGTGCAAGTTTACGAATCGTCGCGAGAGATGATGTGGGGCTACGAGAAGGGCGCGTTCTACGGCGTGATCATCGTGATTGTCGTGGTCTGGCTCGACTTCCGCAACCTACGCATGACCCTGCTGGCGCTCTTGCCGCTGGCCGCTTCAAAATTGCAGCTTTTCGGTCTGCTGGGTCTGCTGGGCATCCCACTTAATCCGGCCAACATGATTGTCTTGCCGCTGATCCTGGGAATCGGTGTCGATACGGGCGTGCAGGTCGTTCACGACTATCTCCGCGAACCGCATCCCTACCGGATGAACCAGGCCACTTCGGCAGCACTGGTGATCAATACGCTGATGAACATCGTCGGCTTCGGCGCGCTGATGATCGCCTCGCACCGCGGCCTGCACAGCAGACCCAGCAGACCGAAAAGCTGCAATTTTGAAGCGGCCAGCGGCAAGAGCGCCAGCAGGGTCATGCGTAGGTT
>JANXQG010000267.1 GCA_025356915.1 Planctomycetota bacterium
GTTGACGTTCACGCGGCGGATCTCCCCATGATCGACCTTGACCGAATAGACCGTCTTCACGCACTCGGCGATGAACTCGGGGCTATAGGATGGATGCTCGCCGAAAACCAGGATCGTTCGCTTGTGACCCTTTCGTTCCAATGCCTCGACCTGTGCCCGCAAGTCGTCCGGGCTGAGCGTGCGGCGAACGACATCGGGATTGGAACTGCGAAAAGCGCAGTAGAGACAATCATTCGTGCAACTGCTGCCCACATAGAGCGGTGCAAAAAGCACGATGCGGTTGCCGTACACATCGCGTTTCAACTGCCGGGCGGCATCGAAGATCTGCTGGCAGCTTTCCTCGTCATCGGCCGCCAGCAACACGGCGGTCTCGGCTAACGACAGCGGCTCCTTGGCCATGCTCTTGGCGATTACCGCGGAAAGCTCTTCTCGCGCGGTCCGGCGATCAAGCAGACCGTGCAGTTGGGCCTCGTCGATGAAATCGTGTGCGCTTTCACTGAGCTTGACAGGTTCGGTCATGGTGGACATGCGATTCTCTAGTAAGTCAGGCTTTCCAGCCTGACCTTATATGGTTCACTCTCAGGCGGGAAAGCCTGACCTACTTGGTTTCTGTTACGGAAAGGGGCAATGGCAAGCGTAGGGCGGGACGAGTGAAACGAGCCCCACCATTTTTTCTGTCAGGCTGGAAAGCCTGACCTACTTTTATCGGGCAACATAGTTAGGCGAGTCTCCCCGGCCGCTGCCCCGTGTGCGGCCGATACTCTTGATGCGGACTTCCATGCACTGGTGACATAGGCCGGCCGATTCCTGAATGCAGGCCTTGTTTGGATAGATCTCGTAGTGGACGCGATACTTCGGCGGCGTGAGGTTGGGCATCACGATGTTCGCCCCACGGACTAGGCCCAACTCGCGGCCACTGTTTTTATTGAGCGTGGCCAACGCCGTGGTGCTGGGGATATTCGCCCGCGGGCAAAGCAAACGGGCCAGGGCGATCACCTTATAGGTCATCAACTCCGAGGCCGGCACCTGCTCGCCCGGCGCGGCAACCGACTGCTGCTGGGGATCGGCCAGGGGCGTCTCGGGATGCATGAGGAACGGGCCGACGCCGATCATGTCGAGATTCAACGCGCGAAACAGCTCCAGGTCGCCGGCCAAATCATCGAAGCTCTGCCCAGGAATGCCGATCATCACGCCGCTGCCCACCTCGTAGCCCAGCCTGCGCAATGTGCCCAGGATGGCAATGCGATCGGAAACTCGGCCTGGGTGGGGTGGATGAATCCGCTCGAACAACTCGCGATTGGAAGTCTCGAAGCGGAGCAGGTAGCGATCCGCGCCAGCCGCGCGCCAGAGGGCCAGTTCGTCGTAATCCCGTTCGCCGAGGCTCAGGGTCACGGCCATCGGCGAATCAGCCTTGATGCGGCGGACAACGTCCGCCATCCAGTCGGCAAGAATACGTGGATCCTCGCCGGCCTGAAGCACCACGCTGCCGTAGCCGAAAGCCACGCCTTCCTGGACGCAGGCCATGATCTCGTCGGCCGTCATGCGGTAGCGCGGCAATTCGCGATGATCGACTCGCAATCCGCAGTAGCCGCATAGGCGGATGCAGTGGTTGGAAATCTCGATCAGACCACGCAGATGCACTTCCCCCCCGACCGACTGCTGCCGGACCAGGTCCGCGCGTCTCCAAAGCTCTTCCAGCCGGGCCTCGCTCGTTTCGCGAAGCCAGGCGACGATATCGGACCGCTGCAAGGGGGGGTAATGGGGTAATTCCATACCTAGATTATACACTCACTGCACTTGTCGGGGAATTAGGATCCAGATCAAAATTGCCTGCTGCCTTCGGTCTATACGACATGCACGGAAATGCCTGGCAGTGGTGCTCGGATTGGTACGGCTCGGAATACTCCACCAAGTCTCCATCAGACGACCCAAACGGCTCGGATTCCGGAGGTCGCCGCGTCCTTCATGGCGGTTCCTGGCTCAGCGGGCCATACTACTCCCGTTCCGCCAAGCGCCTCTGGTTCACGCCGGGCATCCGGTACCCCAATACGGGGTTCCGCGTTTCCAGGACTCAGTGTGTGCCAGGAAATCCATCTGCAAGTGGCTCAGCAAAAAGGAAGGCAAGACCTACCGATTGCCCATGGAGGCTGAGTGGGAATACGCCTGCCGTGCCGGGACGACTACCTGGGCTTCCGCGTCTCCCAAATTCCGGCGGACTAGTGCGCACCCGGTCGGGCAATCCAGCCGAAGTCGAGCCCGAAGACGAATAACATCAGGCTGAGGATGAAAATCAACCCGATCCAGGTGAGGATCTCCTGCACGCGCTCGTCGGCCGGCTTGCCGCGAATCCCTTCGTAGATCAAGAGTACCATGTGTCCGCCGTCGAGTACGGGGATCGGCAAGAAGTTGATCACGGCCAAGTTTGCGCTGAGCAGGGTGAGGAAGATCAAGAGATTGCCCATCCCCTGCCGGGCCTGCATCAAGGCGACGCGGATGATCGTCCAGGGGCCGCCAAAGTTGCGAACGGAAATCTGTTTGGTTCCCACGACACTGTGGAGCGAACGGTAAACCAGGAGGGTTGCGTCGGCGGTTTCTTGCGTGCCCAATCGCACGGCTTCGGAAAGGCCGCCGGCCTTCTGGACGAACATCATCGGCTCCAAGAGCCAGCCGCGCTGGGAATCATACCAATCCTTGGCCGCTACGGGAGTAGCCTTTGCGGTCATTGGGTTATCGCCGCGATGCCAGGTAAATTCGACGGTCGTACCCGGAAGTAGGCGTTGCATGATAGACAAGAGGCAAGGCCAGTTGTGTTCATCTTCCGCAAAAGGAAGCGTGACTTCGTTTTGCCCCAGATTTTCATTGTGGTATTTCTCTCGCAGTTCGGCCAATTGCTCCTTGGACGGTGGAGTGACCTTTATCTTCGTGATCCGATCACCCGCTTGCAGCCCTGCTTCAGCAGCGGGACTACCCGGCTCAATAGATGCGATTGTACTCAGTACATGATAGGCGATGCCCAGTTCCGAGATTGCGACGGGACTATCCGGCTGTGCCGAAGGTGCGTAACGCGTGGAGGAGAGCTTGACTTTCACCTCGATCGGCTTTCCTGCACGTTCCAGTCCGAACACGACCTCGAACCCGGCCCGCTTGTGAAGTTCGTCGGGGAGTTTCATTGGGTCGGCAATCGGCTTGCCATCAACCGTCTTGAGCAGATCGCCGGCTTGAATTCCCGCCTCAGTCGCGGGTGAATGGATTTGCACGGCGGAAATCGTACCCATGGTCACGATCAGACCGAACTGTTTCATGGGACTCTTGGGCACGGTGACTTGCACCTTTTCCATATCTTCCGGCTTGGCCGTTTTGCTGTTGGGTTCCTTGGAACGAGCAACGGTCACGGTCAGATCCTCATCGGCGTGGGCGACCAGGTAATCTTGAAGCTGGCCGTAACTGCGGATCGGTTGGTCGCCGATTTGCACGATGCAATCGCCGGGCATCAACAAGCCCTTGGCGTTGGCCGCCGCGGATTCCGGTTCAAACGGGAGCACGTTTTTCTCTTTGTCGAGCTTCAATTCCGATGAATTGAAGACGCCGATCGTTGGCTTGCCGCCCAACTGCTCTGGTTTTACGATGATTTCCAGCGGATCGTTGACGCCGGGCCGCTGAATGAGCAGGGGGATTCCCTGCGAGACGTCGCCGTTGATGATCTCCTCGGTCATGCGACGGAAGTTGTAGACCTTGCGGCCGGCGACTTCTTTGACTTGGTCGTCGGCCTGCAAGCCCGCCTGCCACGCGGCTCCGCCTGGCATCACGCCGCCCACAACCGTCGGGTTTTGCTTCACGCCGAAGAGAAAAGCGACGACCGCGAAGAGCAGCGCGAAGATCATATTCATGATCACGCCCGCCGAGATGATAGCCATCCGCTGGGGAACACTCTTCGCCAGATAGCTTCGCGGATCGAAAAGCCGTTTTTCCGCCGAATCGTCCCGTAGCGTAGGCGTCCCGCATGCGTTTCCTGCGTCCCCTCCCATCCCGCCCCCACCCTCTTGCCTCGCCCGTTCCATCTCCTTGCGAAGCTGCGCTGGATTGTCTTCCTGCCCCAGCATCTTCACATATCCGCCCAGAGGTAGAATACCGATGCCGTAGAGAGTTTCGCCCCAGCGGAAGCTGAACAGTTTAAGTCCGCCAATGTCGAAACCGATGAAGAATTTGTCAACCTTCACGCCACACATCTTGGCCACGGCGAAGTGACCCAACTCGTGGACGAAGATGACAAAGCCCAGGCCCAGGGCGACTTCCAGGGCGGCAATCCACATACTCGGGTCGGTCCAGCCGACGGCAATCAGGCAGCAATCCAACGTAATACCTCCTTGCGAGCCCAACGGTCCATCGCTAGCACATCGGCCAGGGTGGGGCTGGGGTCGTAGTTATGATTTCGCAAAATGTCACGACAAACAGGCACGATCTGGTGGAACCCCAAGCGGCCATCGAGAAAGGCCGCGACGGCCGCCTCGTTGGCCCCATTGAGGACCGCCCCCGACGTGCCGCCCAATCGGGCAACTTCCAGGCCAAGCTCCAACGCGCCAAATCGCTGGAAATCGGGGGGTTCAAAATCCAAGTGCATCGCCAGACGCCAATCAACCCGCGACGCCACCCCGCAATAACGCGAGGGCCACGTCAGGGCATACTGGATCGGCAGCTTCATGTCCGGGGGACTCAACTGGGCAATCACCGAACCATCTACAAATTCTACCATGGAATGGACGACCGATTGCGGATGAATCATCACATTGATTTGCTGGCTGGAAATATTGAAGAGCCAGCGGGCTTCAATAATCTCCAGGGCCTTGTTCATCAGGGTAGCCGAATCGATGGTAACTTTCGGTCCCATATCCCAAGTGGGGTGGGCCAGGGCCTCGGCTACCGAGACTTCCGCAAGCTGCTCAAGCGTGCGAGACCGAAATGGCCCCCCGCTAGCGGTGAGGATAATACGCTCGACCTCGCTCCGTCGGCCTGACTGCATGGCCTGGAAAATAGCACTATGTTCGCTATCGACAGGCACGATTTGGGCATGTTTTTCCTCGGCCAACTGCATGACCAGCGGGCCCGCCATGACGAGGCTTTCTTTGTTGGCCAAGGCCACCGATTTTCCGGCTTCCAGAGCAGCCCAAGTCCCTTGTAGGCCAGCACTTCCGACGATTGCCGAAAGTACCATGTCAGTCTCCGCATCCCCGACCGCTCGGGCAATTCCCTCCACGCCAACCAGCATCTCGACGCCCTTCGGCAGGTCGGATCGATTGATCTGCACGGCCTTTTCAGGGTCCGTGAGCACTATCCATCGAGGGCGAAATCGAATAGCCTGTTCAAGGAGCAGGTCGAGATTGGTATGGGCCGAAAGAACCCTTGCACACAACTCACCCCCCGAATTAGCGATAACTTCTAACGCATTTCGCCCGATGCTCCCTGTCGACCCTAGCACGGCAATGTTTTTCCGAGGTCGAGTCATTGGATTTGAGTGAGTTAACGGCGATTACGGTCTGAAGCGGGAAAGGTCGCATTGTATGAGAAGCCGCAGGAAGCGGCAACATGGTTCCGCAGGGTTCCGCAGGCGAGCCTCACCATTGATCTACCGCCCACCAGCGGTTTTCACCCCAGGCGACCTGCTGGCGGTCTCCGTATCGATTTCAAACTGGCAGCATGGATCGCCGTCATTTCGACAAGACGTTTGTCGCACCGGGCAGCCGGCGACAGCGGATATCAATTCAAGGTCGATTGTACAAACGCGCCGTTTGTCGTCGAGCATGCTGATGAACGCGCATGTCCGCTTCGATACCGTAAGCTGGCCATCCTTGGTGGTTAAATCGACGAGTCCGCCTTCGGCTTCCAGGATGGCCGTGAATTGCTCGATTCGCTTCTTAGGATCGGATGCGGTGATTTTTTCTTTATAATGTTCCGCCAAAATGCGGCCGACCGAACGAAGGATTTTTTTTGTCAGTTTCTCACCGCCAACATTGCGGACGGCCTTCCAAATCGCTGGCACGACCAATTGCTGGTTATTGGCAAACAACAGCACCAGCGCGGAGAGTGTCGCCGAGTAACGATGACGCGGTCGCCCGCGGCCTGGGAGACGTTCAATCGTGCGCATGATAAAGCCGGCAGCCACCAATTCGACGAGCTGTTCGGTTATCGCCGTGCGTGTCACGCCAGTTTCTTCGATTAATTCACTCACCGTGCGAGAAGGACAGCCTGCCAGCAATTTTATCACTCGCATCCCCGCCGCCGTAACTGTTGTATCCATGTTCAGGGGTGTCAAAAATAATTTAGGGAAAGAACCAATTTATCACAGCCAGAACCTGAATAATAACCGTATTTCTTCCGCGTGGCAAAGGGTATCTTGTTTTGCTGGAAAAATTAGGTTCTTCCGGGGTTAAATTGTAGGGTGGTGGAGAGCGCAGCGAGCCCCCATGCGCACCAACTTAGGACCGGCGAATCAATAAGTGTCGGGTTTTCGGAACGTACTCATCTCGCTCCGCGAGATGGAATGCATCTCGCGGA
>JANXQG010000313.1 GCA_025356915.1 Planctomycetota bacterium
CGGGCACCCACAGCCATTCGTAGGCCGATTTCCCGCGTCCGCTCGGTTACGGAGACGAGCATGATGTTCATGATGCCCACTCCGCCCACGATCAGCGAGATGGCAGCCACGATCATGAGCAGCACGCTCATCATGGCGGAAGTCGAGGAAAGGTTGCGGGTGAGTTCGGTCATGTCGCGGATGTTGAAGTCGTCGTGGGAGTCGTCGTCTTCGCTGTCGGCCTTAATGTGATGCTGCTCGCGAAGAAGATCCTTGATTTCGCGGATGGCCTCCGGAATCTGTGCGGTAGATACCGCCTTGACGAGGATATTGTCGACGGTAACGAGGCGAATGGGTTGCGGAGTATTGGCCGCCTGGGTGGCCGAAATCGAAGGATAGAGGGCCGTGCTGCCCGGATAGGTGTTGTTGAGGCTGTTGACCGCGGTGGATGTGCTGCCTGACGAAGTCGCCGCATTGGGGACGGCGTTGGCCGATACGGCGTTGACGCGGAACTTGATCGTCGTCCAGGGGGCTACGACGATGTCATCCTGATCGCGGCCCATCATATTGGCACCCTTGGCCGACAAGACGCCGATAACCCGAAATGCGACGTTGGAAACGCGAATTTCCTTGCCGATGGGCGACTCGCCCTCGAAAAGCTCCCGCTTGAGCGTCTTGCCAATCATGCAGACTTTATTGGCATTGAGCACATCGCGGTCGGAAAAGACATCGCCCTCTTCCATTTCGGACCAGTCACGGACGTCCAGGTAATTGGGCGTTGTACCGACGACGGCCTGGGTCTTCCAGTTTTTTCCGCCATAGACTAACTGGGCGGTTGTTTGCACGATGGGAGCAACGGTAGCGATCGCAGGGCACTGCTGCATCAACTGATCGGCATCATTCGGCGTGAGTGTCGGCCGGCTGCCCGCGCCAAAGCTGACTCCACCGCTCATCGCCGCGCCGGGCAACACGACGAGGTTGTTGGCACCCATGCTGGCGATCGTTTTCTGGATGGCCGCTTTCGAGCCTTCCCCGATTTCGGTCATGGCGATCACGGCCCCCACGCCGATGATCACGCCGAGGGCCGTGAGTGCCGATCGCATCTTGTTCCGCCGCAAAGCCCCCAGGGCGGTGCGCCAAGTGGGCGGAATCAGCGAGGTCAGTCCTCGCGGATGTGGAAGCGTCTGGGCATCGCCATAAAGCGACTCGGCCGCCGGTGCCTCTTGTGCGGCGGCCCCTTGCGCAGCAAGCACGGTCGCCGGCACCCGTACCGTGAGAACGGCTGGCAGCGATTCCGCCACGGCCACGGCAGCAGACAAACCTCCGGTCACACAAGCCCGGTGCCCATTACCATTCCGACTGCCGCTGGGCTGCTCGTCGATCCGAATCGCAGGCGCGCGGTGTTCCATGTCGGAAGCGATGCTCGGTTGGCGTTCGTCGCCTTCGACCAAGCCATCGGCAAGGTGAATCGTGCGGTGTGCAAAGGCGGCCACCTTGGGATCGTGCGTGACCAGAATCACCGTAATCCCCTCGGCGTTGAGCTGCTGAAACATCCGCAAGATTTCCACGCTGGTGTGCGAATCGAGGTTGCCGGTCGGTTCGTCGGCCAGCACTAAAGTCGGGCGATTGACCAGCGACCTGGCGATGGCCACCCGCTGCTGCTGCCCGCCAGACATCTGCGAAGGCTCGTGTTCAGTCCGGTCGGCCAAACCGACACGTTCCAGCAGCACCTGGGCAAGTCGCAGGGCCTCGGTACCACTCGGCCGCTGCGGAGAGTAGTCCAGGGGCATGATCACGTTGTGCAACGCGCTGGTCCGCGGCAATAGATTGAAGCTTTGGAAGACGAAGCCCAGTTTGGCCGTGCGTACCAGTGCCCGCTGATTGGGCGTGAAGTGGCTCATCTCCTGGCCGTCGAGCCAGTATTCGCCGGAACTGGGGCGGTCGAGGCAACCAAGGATATTCATCAGCGTCGTCTTGCCTGAGCCTGAGGCTCCCATCAGCGCGACCATTTCGCCGCGATTGATGGTCAGCGATATTCCCTTGAGTACCGGAACGTCGATCTCACCCAAGTGGTAGGTCTTGGTGATGTTTTCTAGGCGAATGAGTTCCATGGTGACCTCTTACTCTCGGTACTTAGTTTTCATTTCGACTTGAAGGTGTCGGGTGGGCCGAGCGCAGCGAGTCCCACCAATTTTTCAAGCGAATCCTCTCATTTTGACTTGGAGCCGGAGCCGGAGCCAGACTTACCGCGGAACAACTTGGGCATGAAGGGATTGGTCGTGTCGCCGCTATCGCCATCGCTGGCCACACTCTCGCCGATAGCAACGTCCATGCCTTCGCTGATGTCTTTCGCACGGACCTCGGTCATCATACCGTCGGTGGCAATAATCTTGACCGAAAGCGGTCGAACGAAATTCCCATCGACGATCCAGAGGTGGCCCGACTCATAATGTTCCTTCTTCGCTGCGGTGGCTTGCGGCGAAACGGGGCGGCCAGGCGGTTGATGTTCGCTGCCGGAAGACTTCGCGACCGGCGGCACCGCAGGCGCGACCGATTTGCTATCCTTCTGGGCATTCTTTTCGGTTCGGGCCTTCCAGTCGGTAGGCTTTGATCCGGTCGCGGTGCCTGCCGAGGTCGCTAGCGACGCTCCTTGTCCCGCGGAAGTTTGACCCGTGGGAGCCGGCTTCACATCTTGGGTGGGCTGTTCGGTGCCCTGAGTACTGGGTACTGGATCCTGAGCCGTGTCTTTTGCCGGTCCACTCTTCTCCTCGGATTTCTTGTTATCGCTACGTTTCGACTTGTCACCGCGGCGGTTCATGGCCGCCACGGTCTCGTCGCGAACGTCGGGCGCGATCTGCTGCGACCGCGGCTTCCATCGCAAGGCCGCGTTGGGCACCTTCAAGACGTTTTCGTGCCGTTCGATCTCGAACTGTAGGTTGGCCGTCATATAGGGGAGCAGTTTCATCTCCTTGTTTTCCGTCGTTACCACGACGGTGTAGGTCACCACGTTCTGAGTCATGCTGGCATTCAGGCGAATTTGCGAAACCTCGCCGAGGAACGAGTCGTTGGGATAGGCGTCGACGGTAAAGTGTACTTTCACGCCGCGCCGGATCCGCCCGATGTCGGCCTCGTTAACCGATGCCCAGACCTGCATCCGCCCCAGATCCTTGGCCAGCAGGAAGAGGCTGGGGGCGTTCAGTGCGGAAACGACCGTCTGCCCTACATTCACGCGGCGGTC
>JANXQG010000336.1 GCA_025356915.1 Planctomycetota bacterium
CACGATTGCCCCCCGGCCCGCCCGCCGGCGGCTTTTGCGACATCGCTTTCTTGATCTTGGCGTAGGCATCTTGAGCGGATTTCAGATCGCCGGAATCCAGGGCCTTGCCAAGACTCATCTTTGATACGCACGAGCTAGCAATCATCGTCTTAATCAGCCCTGTCCGTCGAGCAGGAGCCCCAACTGCGAGTTCGTTGTCGTCCCGCCCTGATTTCCAAGTAGCTTCTTGAGCCAGTCCTGCAACGATTGGCTGATCTGGGTATCGGTCTGATCGCTCTTGTTGCTGGACTTGCTGTTGCTGGCGGACGTGCTGGAGGTCGATGAGTTGTCTCCAAACAGGGCGTCGAGCTCCGAAGACGTCATACTGCCATTACCTGAAGTCGTCGTGCCACCCATGCTGCCCGTCGGCATCGCGCCGCCCATGGCGGATTGCATTTCCTGCTTGAGTTGGTTGGGATCAATTCCGTTGTCTTTGAGCGTCTTATCCACCGCGCCCTGGATCACCTGCTGCATGTCAGTCGTTCCACCGGAATTCTGCGCGTTCTGTATCGCCGACGTAACAGCCGATTTGATCTTGTCTTGGAGGCTATCCAACTTCTGGACATCGACCCCTGACGCTTCGAGCTTGGAACGCATCGCGGACAACGGGGAAGCATTCGAGTCGCCACTGACAGAAAGGCCGCCCGACTGGCTGTTCGCCCCCTCCAGTCGCTGAAGGATAATCGAAAGGGAATTTCCGCTACTACCAATACTGCTGATACCAGACATTTGTCTCTCTCCTTGAACGTTTACATTGGCCAAATCAGCCGGCTCATTTCCTGGATTTCGGGAAAGTTGCCCAAAGCCAGCCTATAGGGATAACATCGGCAACTTTTCCGATTAGGCAATATGCTCCACACGCCCGAAATCTTGCGTTATCGTCCAGCGAGAGTAGTCGACATTACCCAGGTTTGGTTTTCCAAGGTGCCCCGAGCCGATTCCCATTCGGTGCGGCGAGGTGAAGCCCGTCGAAAAGGGATCACGCAAGCGGACATTGTGCTGCTGTCGCATCAACTCATCCGGCGTTTTCTCGGCGATGTCATCAAACCACGCATAAGTGACCTAGTCGCGGTATTCTTGGACCGCCCCAGCGCCCAGTAGGCGTGCCGTTTAACCGCACCACTTCGCCTCGCACCCGTGCCCGCACCAGCCGCCGGACTGAACTGTGAAGCCGGCGGCGAGCACCCGGTCGCGGAAGAACTGGCACTCGCACCGCAACATCTCGCAGCCGTCGTCGGAATAGACGAACTGGAACCAGGGCGGCGGGAGCGTGCGGAAGATCTCGACCCGGGTGAACCAGAAGGTCGTGTGAAAGGAATTTGCCGCGATCCATGCGGCCGGGGTGCGCATCCGGCAGTGGCACGAGACCAGGTCGCCGTCGAGGGCAAGGAAGGTCTCGACGCCGGGATGCGTAATCGTGACGTCGTTGTCAATGAACAGCACCCACTCGGCGCCCAGGTGGGCGGCCTTCGGAAGAAACACGTCTCGCACCGCCCGGTTGCGGAAAGCGATCAGGTCGGCCGTGCCCCAGTCGATGCCAAAGTAGCGACCGGGCAAGACTCGCTGCGAAAGCCATTCCTGGGCCGAGTCGCGCAAGGGGTGGCGAAACTCATTGCCATCGTCAGTCCCACCTCCCGCCCATCTGGACCTCGTCCAAGAGCTTCTCGCCATTGTCACCGATGCGATTGAGCTGGTGCTTCATCTCCTCGAAGACGCCGCCGCCCAGGCCCAGCCCGGAGACGGCCGCGGCATTGAACGTGCCGACGACGCTCGCCTTGGCGCCGGGCATGGCGTCCAGATCCATCGGCGTGAACTGCCCGCCCTCGCCGGGGCCGCCTTTGCCCTTGCCCATTGCCGCCCGCTTGGCCGCCGCCTCGCCCCGGGCGGCATCGAATTCCTTCTTTGCCGCATCGACGTCGGCCTGGCTGTCGGCCAGGGGTTGGTTGGCGGACGGGACGATGAGAACGCCACACGACGCGAACGTGTGCGAACGTGGGCCAACGCGATCGCAATGGGATGGCGCACAGATGGGGCTGGCAGGGCGATGCGCCCCGCCGAATACTTCCCACACCCCCTCACGCGTGCGCGAACGCCACGCGGGCTCGCGCGGACGCATCTCACGCGCAGGTGCGTGACAGCGCGAAGGATTAATAAGATATATATATATTTACTATATATAGACTTAAGCCCGCCCAAATCCTTCACGGCGCCCCAGGAAGGATTCGTGAAGCATTGACCAATTCGACCACCGATCCGGCTGGTTGGCTGGCGTCGTGGCTCGAATCCTTCGCGCTCCGGAGAAGGATTTGGAAGGATTCGTGAAGTGTTCGGCGTAGTGGTGATCATGACAGTCGATACCCCTGTGCGGTCTTGGTCTTCGTGGGAATCTGCACGGCCACGATGTCGCCCTGCTGCACGAGCGTGCTGACGATCTGATCGAAGTCGGCGGCCTTGCAGCACATGACGCGGAGCAGGTGCTGCCGCTGCATTTGCCTGTCGGACGCCTCGCTGAGCCTGCGCAGCAAATTCAGGCACTCGGCATGGAACGGGTTCTCGGCCACGTAGCTGGCGGCCAGATAGAGCTGGCGACGCGTCTGGTGGATGGCGAAGGCGGTGGCCCACTGGACAGCCGGCAGGCCGATGACCAGATCTTCGTGGTTCTCGCTACAGGCGTAGATCAGCGCCAGTTTCTGGGCGTTCTCGCAGGTCCGGCTCCAGGCGGTACGGGCGACCTCGTCCTTGGCCTCCTCGGCCTGGTTGTATTCCGCTTCCGTCAGGATCTGTAGCTGCCGCACAGCCTCGGCGGCCTCGGGCGACAGCGGCAGTACTTTTCCGGCCTCAAATATGAAGGAGTGCATCTGCTCGATACTCGCCACGAACCGCCCCCTTTGTAGTTGCGATGTCTTACTCGCCTTCGCCAAATTTTACCAAAAGCTCCCTGACCGCAACTCCTCTCGAAAAGAATCTCTGATTACCGACGTTCCTGGCGCTCACTTTCCCGTTATGCAGCAACAACTTGCGACGTTTGGCCGGGGCATCGGGTGCGAGGTCAATCCAACCGTCTCAGGAGGCCGCTAACCGAAATCGGTCTCTTGCCCGTTAACCGAGCGGATATCTCTCCGCAGCGGCCAAAAGTTTCGGTTTTGCTGGCAGGAATCGGTAGCCACTGAGCGCGGCCCCACCGACGACCTTACAATGCAGCTTTATAAACCCGAATTTTCACGGCTTTCCAGCCTCTACATTGACGATACGGCGATTTCGGACTCTTGTGGTAAGTAAGTCAGCCACCAGGCTGAGCGGGAGGCCGCGAGTTGGAAAACGAATGATTGTTCGGACGCATATGTCCTGCGGAACAACTCTTGGCTCGCGACTCAGTGTGCGGAGTCTCCCCTGCCAAAGTCAAGGCGACAAGATTTGTCAGCAGATTGGCGCGGCGGTAAACGGTTACGAACTGTTACTAACAGAGATGGACGAAAGGTTCTTGTCCAATCGCCAGACCATACCCTTCGGTAGGGGCATCCTCGCACCGCCGACTTGCTCGGTTGGTATCCATGCAACCGGCGTGCGAGGGTCCCGTAGCCACTTCGCGGTGGGCGACACAGCCACGATCGAAAAAACAAACAAGGAACACGTCTTGATCCAATTGAGCAGTTTGCCTATCCTATGCATTCAACATGTGGCTTGTTCGCCGACGCCAGGGAGCGGGGATACCAGACAAGCTGCGAACTGGAGCTCCCGCATGCGCAAATTCCCTGCATTCTGCCTCGCAATCCTATGGTCGGCACTGCTGCTGTCGGTTTCGGCGGCCTCCTATGCTCAAGAGGCGATTCCAATTCCTGCGCCCACCGTAAACGGATCGTTCTTCACGGAAGACGTGCCACGCCTACCCCCAGTGGGCCAAGACTCGGCCGTGCTTCCCAACTTGATTCCTGGCACGGCATCGCGAGACCTTGAGGAAGGCACGAGGTCACTCGGCCCAAGACCCGGCGGTCCGTCACCCGAACTCGGCATGGGGGCGCCGGGTATGGGGCCACCAGGGGGAGGAGGGCCGTTTCGTTATTCGGCAATCTGGTTTCCCAGTACCTCGGTCCAAGGCCAAGATGCGAAATGGGGGCTTGTCGGGCAGGATTTGTCGGTGATGTGTCCCGTCTGGATGGACGGACCGAACGGGGTTATGTTTATGGGAGGCGTTAGCAACCGTCTGATACAGACCGACGCCGTCTTGCCTGACACCGGACAGCCATATCCCAGCGAACTGTGGAACGCCCACCTAGGACTGATGTACCATCGGCAGTTGGACAACGGCTGGATGGCAGGCGGCGGCATCAACTTGGGATCGGCAAGCGACCGCCCGTTTGGCGCGATTCGCGATATGAACATCGGAATGAACGCCATGCTCAGGGTGCCGCAAGGCGAGCACAACGCCTGGATGTTCTCCCTGATGTACTCGCCGATGAGTGAAATCCCTTTTCCCATACCCGGCGTCGCGTACAACTGGAACCCTTCGGAACAGTTCCACGCGAACATTGGTATTCCTTTCCAAGTCACCTATCGGCCGACGGATGATTGGACGTTCGAGGCAATGTACATGCCCATCCACACGATCCACGCCAAAGCCACGTATCGATTCAGCGAACAGATTCGCGCGTTCGCCAGTTACGATTGGGCCAACGAGGTGTACGCACTTGCGGATCGCGTGGACGACAACGAACGGTTCTTCATGTACGACCAGCGCGCGGCTCTTGGACTGGAAGCAACTCTGGTGCGATTTGCCACGGTGGACTTAACGGGCGGTTACGCGTTCGACCGCTATTCCTATGAGGGGTCGCAGACGTCGGCATTCAACGCAACTCAGATCAACCGCGTGGATATCGGCGCCGGTCCGTTTGCCGCGCTGCAATTGAAACTCCGTTTCTAATCCCCGACCTTCATGGAAGTACGTTGATGGCAACCCTCAATCGCGCATTTCTCACGTCTGCTGTTCTTCTGATCACCGCCAGTGGCTTCGCACAATTGCCCGGCCAGTTCCCGCCCATGGGGCCGCCGAGCGGTGCCGAATTGGCGGGCGGGCCCATGCGCGGAGGCCGCCCACCATTACTTCTCTTGGCTGCCCAAAAGTCAGTTCAGGCCGATCTAAAGTTGAAAAAGTCGCAGACGCAGCAAGTTCAGAAGGTTGAGGCCAAAATGAGAAAGGCGGCCGTGGAGGCCATGCGGGCGGGCCCCCAGGCGATGGCCGCGACAATGGAATCGACTCTCAAGGATTCCGAGAAGGAATTGGCGGACATCCTCGCCGAGGAGCAAATGTCCAGACTCAAGCAAATCGCAACGCAGCTTCAAGGGCCGCAAGCCGTCCTCGATTCCGAGGTGTCGGAGAAGTTGCAGTTGACCAATGAGCAGGCAAGCAAGGTCCAAGGTCTGACTCGCAAGGACGAGAAGAAGCTCAACACGATTCTGACCGAGGAGCAGCGCACCAAATGGCGGGAAATGGTTGGCCGACCGTTTCACGGCAAGATTACGCTGCCTTCACCAGGCATGCCCGCACCGCGAAACTGATCGACCTGCGTTGGGAGCGAGCCATGAGCACTTCACTATCGCCGGACGAACTGCTCGGGCAGGCTCAAGACGGCAATCCCGTTCCGGAATTCCGGGCGGAATTCCGGGGACACATGACTAAACTATTGACATGATTGAGGAATCTGCTATTTTGGGGGCATGGTAAGACTAGCGAGATTGGTC
>JANXQG010000351.1 GCA_025356915.1 Planctomycetota bacterium
CCCGCTTCTCCGGCCAGCGGTTCCTGGCGATGTTCTCTGACGTCGAAATGGCCGTCGCGACCAACACCATCGAACGCTGCCGGCAGACAATCGATAACGCCCGTTTCGAGTACAAGGATTTCGGCATCCACATCACGGTCAGTTGCGCGCTGACCCGTGCCAACAACAACGATAGTCCTTCGTCGGTAGTGCTGCGAGTCGAATCGGTTCTTCGCGAGGCCAAACGCTACGGCCACAACCGGACTTTCGTTCACGAGGGCAAGTACCCCACGCCCGTTGTTCCGCCCGAGATTCCGATCGAGCCGCTGCACATTCCGGTCCTAACCTACTCCTCACGTTCGGCCGCGAGGAAGTAGGACGGACTTCCGAGTCCGTCCTACAGTACGCGGTTCCTAACTCTTCTTCGCGAATTCAAGCATATAATCCCGCAGGACCTCGACGCCAGCCACGGGCATGGCGTTGTAGATCGAAGCTCGGAAGCCACCCACCGAGCGGTGTCCCTTGAGTTCAACCAAACCACAGGCGGCCGCGCCCTTGAGGAACGCTTCTTCCCGCGAAGTATCGGCCAGTTTGAACGGCACGTTCATGATCGAGCGGCTGGGGGTCTCTGCGTGTGGCAGATAGAAACCGCCGGAGCGATCGATGACCTCATACAGCATGCCCGCTTTGCGGCGGTTGATCTCGACCATCTTTTCCAGGCCGCCAATTTCGCGCACGAGCCAATCAGTGACCAGTTTGACCATATAGATTGCGAACGTTGGCGGCGTGTTCAAGAGCGAATTGTTTTCCGCCAGCACGGGATAGTTCAGTAGCGACGGCAGATCCTTGGGGGCCTTGGCCAGGAGGTCGTCGCGGATGATCACGATCGTCACACCCGCCGGCCCGGCGTTCTTCTGGGCACAGGCGAAAAGGATTCCATAACGGCTCACGTTGATCGGCCGCGAGAGGATATCGCTCGATGCATCGCAGACCAGCGGCACATCGCCCACCTCAGGCTCGACGGGAAATTGCACGCCCTGGATCGTTTCGTTTGAGGTATAGTAAGCGTAAGCCGCCTTCGGATCGAGCTTCAGTTCGCTCGGCTCTGGCACGCGGTTGTAATTACCAGCCTTGTTATCGAAGGCAATCTGCACGGTTCCCTGGGTTTTGGCTTCGTCGGCAGCCTTCTTCGACCAGGTGCCGGTGACGATATAGTCGGCCGGCTTGCCCGTGTTCCGCAAGAAGCTCATGGGAATCATGCCGAATTGCAACAGGGCACCGCCTTGCAGAAAGAGGATGCGGTAGTTGCTGGGAATACCCAGCAGTGAGCGAAGATTGGCTTCTGCCTGGGCCAGGATCTGCTCGAACTTCTTCGAGCGATGGCTGATTTCCAAGATCGAGATACCGGCACCGGGCAAGGCCAGCAAGTCGCGCTGGGCCTCTTCCAAGGCAGGCAAAGGCAGAACGGCCGGACCGGGCGAAAAATTATAAACACGCTTTTCCATGATTAAATCTCCAGCAAAGTACGCAGTACCCAGTACTCAGTACCGAGTGCCGCTCGAAATACAATTGGGGGGAAACTCCCAGTATAACCCGTCCGGGGCGGGCGTCTAGTCCGCATTCCTCATGCTTTGCCTTCTGTGTCAGGTTCTTAATGGGAATTTTGCAACCCTATTTCTGGCAAGGAGTTGCAGCCGCCGAAAGCCGATAGTATACTATCCTATTCCGTTCTCTCGCCCTAACCACAAAAACTCCACGAAGGCGAACTAGACGGAAACGAGCAAAGCATCCAAGGAACTTCCATGGCACAAGTGACTCTCGATACGATCGCTGAAGCGGGTGTGGTCGGCGCGGGTGGGGCGGGTTTTCCGACCCATATCAAGCTGGCAGGAAAGGCCGATACGGTCCTTCTGAACGCGGCCGAGTGCGAACCGCTGCTTCATAAAGATAAAGAAGTCCTCCGCGATTACCTCGATGCCACCATCGAAGGCATGGCGGTCGCCATGCAATTGGTCGGGGCCAATCGGGCTATCGTCGGCATCAAAGAAAAATATCACGATGTGATCGACCTGCTCCGCGCCAAATTGCCGCGAAGCATGGAAGTTTGTCCGTTGCGCGATGCCTATCCGGCCGGCGACGAGTTCATCCTGGTCTATGACACGCTGGGCCGCGTCATTCCGCCGGGCGGGATCCCGCTAGCGGTGAATGCCGTGGTGATGAACGTCGAGACGGCCGTGAACGTGGCCACGTCGGCCAGCCGCCCCGTAACCGAAAAATTTCTCACCATCGCCGGCGCGGTTGCCGAACCGATTACCCTCCG
>JANXQG010000459.1 GCA_025356915.1 Planctomycetota bacterium
ACGGGCATCGGCATGTCGGAAGAACAAATGGGCCTATTGTTCCGACCATTTTCCCAGGTGGATGGCTCGGCGACCCGTCGATTTGGAGACACCGGCTTGGGACTGGCGATCAGCAAGCGGATGGCTGAACTGCTTGGTGGCGACATTGTCGTTCGGAGCAGCCCTGGCCAAGGCAGCACGTTCAGTCTCAGTATTGGGATTGGCAAGCTGGATTCGGTACTCACCCACGAGCCGAGTAAAGCATTGACCGCTAGGGAGCGGGTAGGCAACGCACGGCAAAAGCTCAACTGCCGCATCCTTCTCGCTGAGGATGGTCCCGACAATCAGCGATTGATTGCTTTCCTGCTCCGCAAGGCGGGAGCCGAAGTGGAGTTGGCAGAAAATGGGCAAATCGCCCTCGCCCTCGCACTTGCCGCACAGCATGCAGGAAGTCCTTTCGACATTATTCTGATGGATATGCAGATGCCGGTCATGGACGGCTACCAAGCCACGCAGAAGCTACGAAGCGCTGGCTACAAGGAGCCGATCATTGCCTTGACTGCCCACGCCATGACCGAAGACCGCCAGGAGTGCCTTGACGCTGGCTGCGATGATTACATCACAAAGCCCATTGATCCGAAGAAGTTGGTTGGTTTAATCGAACCGTGGGTGGCGAGAGAACCAAGCCTAGTCTGATTCAAGCTCCGTCAGTATTAAGCAAAGTATAACCGAAGGTCTCTTCATGGTTTCTCCTCTGGATTCAAGGTTTGGAATCCATGCCCTGTGTGGATTGGCTTATTCTCGGTGCGATTTTTCTGCTTTTGGTCTTCGTTGCCCGGCCCTGGCCGCCGTGGATCTGGTCGCTCTCGGCAAGAAGACCTACGATGCCCACTCGCACAAGGAATCCACATACGCCGCCGAGCCGTCGCGGAGCCAACTATCCAACTGGGCGGGATCTTTCAACTGCTGCCCCCGCTGCCGCGAGACGACGATGAACTGGCAAACCACCTCACCCAAGCCAGTCATGTCGCTCCAGAGCTTTTCAAATTGCGCCACGGGATAAATGTCCTCCTGGGCGTGACCCCATCGCTTCTTCACATCCTTCAAGGTGATATAGGTCGGCAGCCGCATGCTCAGGCGGCGGACAGCACTGGTGACCTTTGGCTCGTCGTCGAGATCTTTACGGGATAGCCCGAAAACATCGAGCAATCGATCGATGGAAATCCACGTCGTTTGCGAGTTGTAATAGCTCAGCCGAAATTCGTCTTCCTCGCGGGGCAGCGCAAGACCTTCGACCAGGCGAACGCGGCCGTTCACTCGGGCCAAACCGCCACCGCGATCATCGATCTGCCGCGGAATAACCTCAAAGCTCAGGCAGGCCTCGTTACGGATGTGCCGCCCGAGCAGGCCTGGGTCGAGATTGGCCCCCAGCGTGTCGATGTTGTGCAGAAGCAGGTACTTCAACTGCGGCTGTTGGTTCAGCAACTGAGCGAGCGTGCCGTTACGAAGCATGTTGGGCACCTCAAACCAGTGGCCGGTCGGGTGCAGGCATTGCAGCGGCACGTTGTCGGTGTAGTCGCTGCCGCCACGGGCTGCTTCAGCCCAGCCAATGAGCGCGGCATGCAGACTCTCACGAACCTTTTGGGCCTGCACATCGAGAATCTGCTGAGGCATTTCCTCCCAGGCAAATCGCAGGTCGCGAGGCATGGGGATCATCCGCAGGCCGACCGAGCGGCCCGGCGAGGTCAACAGCGGCCCAGGATACGCTTTGCCCTGCGGCGATTGTAGAAAGCGCTCGATCGGCTCGTGCGTGAGGTAGCTCGTGGATACGACGATGGGCACCTGGACGCCGAAATGGGCAGCGGTTTTGCGGCCCTTGGCTAGGTGGATCTCGATAAAATTGCGATACTTACCCTGGAAGCGGCAGAAAGGATGTAGGGCCTTGACCACTCCGGCCCCGCGGGTCCAGCGGCTGCCCGCTCCGCCGGCCAAGGCCAATACGGCGACCACGCCTCCGGCCAAGGCGGCCTCGCCCGCATCGCGATCGGCAGATTCCAATCCGTTGTTGCGCGCATCGAACGCTTGGTCGGCGGGCTGGAAGTCTACGCTACCGTCGTCGCAGGCCACGTCTTCGATGACCGTATTGGGCGGCAAGCGATTCTGGGCCAAGCCGATCCGTCCGGTTCGCAGATCGGAGCGAATCTGCTCGTGCAACTCGGAATCGAAACCGTTGGATTCCAAGATCGACTTCAGGCTCCCATCGCCGCTGGTTTCTTCGCTGGGCTGCGGGAACAAAGCCCCCAGCAGCATCTCGGTGGAACCGGTCAATCGCGGATGCGTGCGACATGCGGCGGCAAATCGCGTGATCTCATTACGTACCGCCGGGCTAAGTTGCCGCGTTTCTTGTCGCAACCAGTCGGGAGCACAAATCGCGTAGTAGGCAGCGGGCATGATCGCATCGCCACCCGCGCATAGCTCAGCGAGCGTGCCGCAGTCGTTGATGGCGAAATCATAGACCACCGGATCCATGGCGAACGGAAGCGCGCTCTGCAATTGCCGTTTTGTGGCAACCATCTCCCGCTGGAGAAAATCTTGGGCCTCGGTTTTTCGCGCCGGATCAAAAATAAACCCCATGCCGCCCCCCGAAATGCCGCCGAGCATGAGGAAGCCCCAGTAATCGCTACCGAACTTCTGGCGGACCAACTCGATGAGCGTTTCCGTGTAGTGGTTTGATGCCCAGGGAATGATCGTCTGGATGGGGCCAAAGAAGTTCTGCGTCGTCAGCCGGGCGATCTCGCGGACGTCGCCACCGGCCAGGGCTTTTTCAATAGCGAGCAACAGTTCGATGGCCTCCTGCCGAGCGGTCCACTCGGCCTCGCTGCGGAGCAGATATTTTTCGGTGACCATCTCCAGCACTGGGCCGACGTTCTGTGCCATGCCGCCGTGGACCAGCACGAAGCTGTCGCGGATCAACTGCCGGGTCCGCGGCGAAACTTCTTGCTCCGTATAGATATGATGATCGGGAAGCAATCGGCCAAGGCTGATCCCATATTCCGGATCGTCGGACTGGGCCGCGCGGCCTTCGATCATCTTCATGCCGGGCCAGATACCGCCGGAATCTTGCCAGCCGCCGCCCGATCCGCCCAGCCATTCGCCGAGGATTGCCCGGGCGGCGACAAGCTTTCGTTCCGGTTCGCTCAAGCTGCCCGAAAGCGATTGGATCTGACCGGTCGCCCGCATGCAGACGGTGATAATGGCTGCCAGCAAGTTCGTCGAGACGGCCAGTCGGGAACCTTTGGGGATATCGTGTACCCTGCTCACGATTTCAAGCCCCAGCCCCGGTCCCACCAGTTGGGCCAGCACATCGGCCAGCGTTTGACCGGAACCTTCCAGCCCGGAAGGAATGATGCCGGCGGCGATTACTGCCGCCTTGAGTAGTCCGAGGTAGTCTTTGGCGAAATCGAAGACATCGGCCAGGGTAGTGACGTCGGCCTTGCACTTCAGGTCGATACTCGTCAGGCGGAGTACCGGTTGGTCGATGACGCGGAGCCAAGCCTCGATTGGCGGCTGCGGTTGGGCGTCGCGGCCGCGGACACCCAGGTCGATCGAGACATTCAATACGCGTGCCCCCTGGGGAAAATCCATGCCGAGGAAGAAGATGTCGCTCCAGCCACCATGCGACAGGTCCATGCGAACTGCCGTCCGCTCGACAAGAATCGGGAAGGGCCGCTCGGGTGCTGCGCGGTGTTTCAATGCCTGACGGATCTCTAGCGGATGGTCGGCCGGGTGGCCCATGCGAAACATCCACTGATTGCCGCGGACCGAACGGACGCTGCGGCGGACCTGATCGGCCAAGGTTTGGAAGCCCAATGCCTGGTAAGCGGCGGCCAGGGCACTGGCGATGGCGTCGCTGAGGCCGAAATGTTCCTCGACTGCGCGGAATTCATCGACCGCTTCTTCAAAACGTCGGCCCAACAGACGGCAATAACCTTCAAACGGCACCAGACCCTTGGCTCTCGGCGGCAGCTTGGCCGGCAAGTGATAGCGATAAATTGCCGCCAGAAAGAACGTGGCACGCACCCGCTCGTAAAGGTTCTCACTCTGGCGACGGAAGGCATCGAGCGAACGGGCTGCTTCGCACAATGCAGCCACGTCGGCCGTACGGCAGAAACCATCTAGCGACCGGTTGCGTACCGTCGGGTCGCTAGTCGTAATCATGGCGATCAGATCATGTGGCATGTGATGGAGGGGTTCGTAGCATAGGCGTCTCGCCTGGGTAGGGTAAACATAAGGATCGGCGAATCAATAAGTGTCACAAGAAAAGTAGCAGGGTGATTATAAACGAAAATGGACCCAGGAGGATCCCTCACTCCGTCGGCAGCAGTTTCGGTGAGGCGATCCGCCGGCCGTATATCCTGCCATGCAATGCCTGCAAACGGAGAAAGTCCAGGTGCAGGAACCCGTAAAGCGACTGATCTGGTTTGCGGGTAAGCCAGCACTGGGCCAAATGCTCGGCTTGGGAGTCAAACTGAGAATGTGAATGACTATGGGCATAGCACCGCCCGGAGAATCGCCGCAGGTCGCCGTCAAAATGCGGGCTGATATGCAAAAGCTCGTGGGCGATGGTCGTGAGTTTCTCGCGAAAACAAAGGTCGAGGAACCGCGGCAGGTAGAAGTTCAGCACGTAGAGCATCTCGCGGCCGTCGACTTTGACCCGCTGGATTGTCCACTTCCGCCCGCGGCGAATCAAATGCGTCTGGCCAGCGGGGAGCTGCAACGGAGTCAAGGAGGCATAAAGCCCGCAGGACATCCGCTTGCGGGTTTGGCGGAAACTGACGGCCACCCGCGACATATCGATGTGGTGAAACTCGTCCAACTGCGCGGCCATATCCGCGCAAACTCGACCGATATGATGCGTAAAATCGAAACCACACGGAGGTCGGCCATGAGATGGGACCTGCGTCATGTCGGAACCCAAGGAGAAATGGTTGGCTTACTCTGCCGAGGTGTTCTCCGGAGCCGGTGCTTCGGGGGCTGGGCTGACCGCGGGCAGATCACTCTCGAAGACGGGCTTCGCCGCCTTGCGTCGCTTGCGATCGTGGGTACCGACAAACTCCAAAATGGCGCGCACGCCAGCATCACCCAGCCGCGGCTTGGCTAAACGCAGGACGCGAGTGTAACCGCCTGGCCGATCCGTGAAGCGGGGTGCGATGTCACTAAAAAGAATCCTCACGGCCTGCTTGTTGCCCAGCAGTTGTAAGGTCCTTCGCCGAGCCGCGACCACTGGGGCGATCATCTTATTCCACTCAACCCAACCAGGCCCCTGTCGCCACTTTTTCCATTCCTCGCTGTTCCGCACGCCCGTGGACTCCAGCCGAGCAGCGGCTTCGAGCTTCGGCAAGGCGCGAATCGCGATCGTCACGACCCGCTCAACCAGCGGACGTACTTCCTTGGCCTTCTGGATCGTGGTAACGATGCGGCCCTTGACCTTGGGCTTGTTAACTTCGTCCTCGGCATCGCGCTCCGTGAGGATCAGCGCTGTGGCCAAACTCCTCAATAATGCGCGTTGGTGGCTCGGATTGCGGCCAAGCTTGCGGCCTTTACGTCGGTGTCGCATGATCGTATCTTCTCAAAGAACCCAGCAATCCGGCCTGGGGCCAGCCCAGCCAGCAAGGTTCAAACTAGGTATTGCGGTTGTCTAATAAATTTCCCTCTTCCCTGGCGGAAGAGGGAACCAATGTCAGATCGTTTCCACGGCAGCCGGCGGGAGCCGCATGCCAAGACGAAGGCCGATGTCGGCTAGCTTCTCGCGAACCTCTAGCATGGTCGTCTCACCGAAGTTCCGCACTTCCATCAACTGGCTTTCCGTATGCGTAACGAGATCGCGAACGGTCGTAATGCTCTCCGTCATCAGGCAGTTGGCCGCCCGGACGGAAAGATTCAACTCGGATAGGCTCATGCCCAACTTCATCTCGGTAGCGGGATCGAGGCCGCTGCTACCGACAGCCCGGGCCTCGGCATGCACCATGGGACCGAGTTCCTGGTACTGGATGAACGGATTGAGGTGTTTACGGAGAATTTTGGCCGACTCAACCAGAGCCAGTTCCGCATTCACCGAACCATTGGTCCAGATCTCGATCGTGAGGCGGTCGTAGTTTGTCTTCTGGCCGACGCGGGTTTCGTCGACTTCGTAGCGAACTCGTGTCACCGGGCTAAAGGCGGCGTCAAGCGGGATGATGCCAATTTCCTGAGCCTGCGGGGTGTGCTCCGTGGCGGGCACATAGCCGCGGCCGTTCTCGATCACCATCTCCAGCAGAAACGGCACGTCCTCGGTCAAGGTGGCGATCACGTGGTCGCGGTTGATGACCTCGACCTGATCGTCGGTTTTGACGTCGGCACCCGTGACGGGGCCGCGGGTGTTCTTCTCGATACGCACGACACGGGTCTGCTCGCTGTGATTTTTGACCACCAGCGACTTCACATTGAGCACGATGTCGGTCACGTCGTCCAGCACGCCGGAAAGCGTGGTGAACTCGTGCTGGGCACCGTGCAGCTTGATCTGGGTCACCGCACTCCCTTCCAGACTGGAAAGGAGAACGCGACGCAAGCTGTTGCCAACGGTCACACCGAACCCGCGCTCGAACGGTTCGATCGTGAACTTACCGTAGGTACTCGACAAAGTCGAGCGGTCCGTGCTAACTTGACTGGGTAACTCGAGTCCGCGCCAACGAATACGCATGGGAAATGCCTCTAAAAACCAATTCTCTATGTTACTTGGAGCAAAGCTCGACGATCAACTGCGTCCTGGCTGGAATCGACACATCGGCCGGTCCCGGCAAACGGAGCACATGTCCCTCAAGCTCCGGACTGTCTGACAGGCTAAGGAAGTCAGGAACCTCCCGGCCATGGGCCACCCTGTTCGCCTGAGCCAGGGTCTGGCTCTTGGTACGAACCTTGATTCGGATCACGTCACCCGCACGAACCAAGTAGCTGGGGATATTAAGCAGCCGGCCATTGACGGTAATGTGGCAATGGGTGACCATCAAGCGGGCTTGGGAACGCGATTGGGCTATACCCAAACGAGCAACGATATTGTCCAAACGACGTTCCAGCAGCACCATTAAAGCATCGCCCGTGTGACCTTTGGTCCGCTCGGCGTGCTCAAAGTAATTGCGGAACTGTCGCTCCATGACGCCGTAGTATCGCTTCACCTTCTGCTTCTCGCGAAGGCGAAGGGCATACTCGGTCGGCTTGCTGCGACGGCTGATGGTCATGCCCGGTGGCGACTCGCGCCGCTCGAACGAACACTTTGACGTATCGCAACGTGTGCCCTTAAGGAACAACTTCGTTCCTTCGCGACGACACAACCGGCAAACGGGTGAAATTTGACGTGCCATAATTGTTTATTCTCCCCTAGACGCGACGACGCTTCTTCGGCCGGCAACCGTTGTGCGGCAAAGGCGTGACATCTTCAATTGACTTGATCTTCAAACCAGCCGCCTGTAAGGACGTGATCGCGCTTTCACGACCGCTGCCAGGACCGCGGACCTTCACGTCGACTTCCTTCATGCCGTGCTTGATTGCCTTATCGGCAACTTGCTGAGCAGACATCTGCCCGGCGAATGGTGTACTCTTGCGACTGCCCTTGAAACCGCTCGTGCCAGCACTGGCCCAGCACAGCACGTCACCCTTGGCATCGGTGATGGTGATCGTTGTGTTGTTGAACGTCGCCTTGATGTGCGCCACACCCACGACGACATTGCGACGAACTTTCCGCCGCGCCTGCTGCGATTGTGGTTTTGGATTTGCCACGATGCTTTTCGCTCCGATCTAAAACCGGTAAGTAACCGGAAGTGCCTAGTGCCATGACCTCTGTTCTGTAACCCGTAACAACCCCGTGGGGTGGACTTCCGAGTCTGTCTTTACTCACAAGGACGGACCGGAGGCCCATCCTGATGTATCTTACAATCCGCGTTACCGCAGATCCTTCACGCCCTTCTTCCCGGCGACCGTCTTCTTCGGACCCTTTCGGGTACGGGCGTTCGTGCGAGTTCGCTGGCCGCGTACGGGCAGTCCGCGACGATGGCGGATGCCTCGATAACAGGCAATGTCACGCAACCGCAAAATGTTCTGGTTGATTTGACGCCGCAACTGGCCCTCGACTACGTAGTCCTTATCCAGAAGGGCAGCCATACGAGCAAGTTCGTCTTCTCGAAGTTCCTTGGCCCTGGCCTGCGGGTTGACGCCAGCCTTGTGACACAAATCGCGAGCGATCTTCGGCCCGACGCCATAAAGATACTGCAAGGCAATCACGGTCGGACGATCGTTCGGAATATCAACACCCAGCAAACGTGGCATATCTGAACACTCCTCAATTCAACCCGGAAACACCCAGGCACTTTTCACTTCCCGCAGGCTGCGGTTATTTGGCGGTTTCTCACCCGTTTTCATCAACCCTGACGCTGCTTATGACGCGGATTGGTACAGACGACAAAGATCACACCACGACGGCGGACGATCTTACAATGTTCGCAAATTCGTTTGACGCTGGCTCGGACTTTCATGGCTCGACACCCGTTTTCTAAGGAAGCTGCTTCAAAACCACCTCGCGCAGGCGAGACGCTTAGGTTACAAGCTCGGTTTCAAAACAGCTTTCAAGGCCAAACCCAACCGGGCCCAGACTTGGTTCAGGGTTCCGGAAAGAGGCAAAGTACATCAGTATAATGCACAGGGGCCATATACTTCAAGGCCCCCGGCCAATAAATTTTTTATCTAAGTTCCAATTTTTTTCTTTCCCTCACCAACTCTCTCCATTCGGTCCTGCGGTCAGCACCACAGGCCCCGACTCGGTAACGGCAATCGTATGCTCAAAATGGGCACTCGGCTTGCCGTCGGCAGTCGATTGGGTCCATTGGTCGGGCTGGACGCGAACCTCCTTCGTGCCCATATTCACCATAGGCTCAACCGCGATTACCCTGCCAGGTACGAGACGGAAGTCGTTTCTTCCCCGGCGGTAGCCGCGTTTTACAAAGTTCGGCACCTGCGGATCTTCGTGCATGTTGCGACCGATGCCATGGCCGACAAAGTCTTCAACCACGGAAAAGCCTGCCTTGCGAACAAAAGTCTGCATCTCCTCCGCCACCTCGCTCCACCAACGCCGTTGTCCTATCCGCTGGATGGCTAGGTGAAGCACATCGCGGGTAACGTCCAGCAGCCGCTGCACTTCGGGGGCAATCTTCCCCACCGGCAACGTCACCGCTGCATCCCCGCACCAACCGTTATATTTGCAACCCGTATCGACGCTCACCACATCACCTTCGACCAGTTTCCGCTTGCCCGGAATACCGTGAACAACCTCGCGATTGATCGAGATACAAGTCACGGCCGGAAAGGTCGGGCCGCCTTCGATGGAGTTTGGATAGAACTTAAACAGCGGCTCGGCATTGTGTTGGCGGTAAAAATTTTCAATGGCAGCGTCAATTTCGATTGTCGCTACGCTCGGCTTGACCAATTTTCTGACCATATCGAAGGTCTCCCACACGAGAAGACCTGCTTTTCGCATTTGGGCGATTTCTCGCGGTGACCGAAGGATTTCCACGCCAGGAACTACTCCAGTACGCTAGCAAATGGCTCTAGCACGACCTGGGCGCGGCCGAACACATCCTCGACGCTGCCGGATCCATCAATTGTCTTTAGCAACCCTTTGGAACTGTAGTAATCCAGGAGCGGCTCGGTCTGCTGACGATAAGTATCCAGACGGCGACGAATCACTTCCGGCTTATCGTCGGCCCGCCCGCGGCTAGCTAATCGCTCGAACAACGCTTCTTCCGGCACGTGCAACTCGAGTACAACATGCAGTGGCGTCTTCCGTTGGGCGAGCATCA